>CAZMLP010000214.1:0-3198 GCA_964566745.1 uncultured Verrucomicrobiota bacterium
TGGATTTCTTCCGGCCTCTGTGGCAACTTTTCTTACAGCAAGGAAGAACGGATTCCGGTCACCAGGGAGAAAGCCAGGAGATCAACCAAGACCAAATCAGATGGAATGATTTGCGCCTCGCGAGTAAATGGCGGCTCAAGCTCAGTCAACGTGTGGACTCATCGAAATTCCGAATCAGCCCCCCCGGCCACCGGTGTCCGTCCAAACTGGTGAATCAAGCCCGATCCAGGCAAATCAAGGCATTCGCCATCGTGCTGGAGGCACGGATGAGGGGAGCCGGTGCGCCAGTTCCCGTAGCGAACGCAGCCATCGGTGTCATGAGCCCCGGCGAGGGCGCCTTGGAGCGGCGCAAGATAGCGGAAACCACCCGATGCTCGAATCCAACCCGATCAAGGTGGATCAAGCCTCCAAACTGCTTGATACTCTTTCCCGGCGCGGACCGCCCCGAGACCAGCGACGCCTTTCACGATGAATCAAGGCCAATCAAGGTCCTTGCGGACGGCGATCTGGCACGCGGCCACGGCGGAGAATCACGAAACTCGACTGCCGAATGCGAAAAGAACGATCCCAATCAATCCCGGCCACCGGTGTCCGTCCAAACTGGTGAATCACGTCCGATCCAGGCAAATCAAGGCACTCGCCACCGTGCTGGAGGCACGGATGAGGGGAGCCGGTGCGCCAGTTCCCGTAGCGAACGCAGCCATCGATGTCATGAGCCCCGGCGAGGGTTCCCTGGAGGGGCGCGAGACGTGGGAAACCACGCGAGCGTGTGAGGAAATCAAGCCCAATCCAAGTGAATCGAGGGTTGAGCACCGTGATTTGTTGCCAAGGCGCCGGAGGCAGAGACCGAAACGGCGGGGGAGAAGTTGTCCTATCCCTGTTGCCGCCATGCCGCCCACACGCCCGCGATGGCCCCGCAGAGATGTCCCTCCCACGAGATCGGTCCTCTTTGCGGAAGCACACCATAAAAAATTCCGCCGAAGCAAAAGAACACCGCCAAGGCGACAAATGCCGCCCGCCAACTGCGCATCAGGAATCCCGCCACAATAAGATATGCCGCCAGGCCGAAAATGATCGAACTGGCGCCGATATGGAGACTTCCACTCCGGCCGATGAGCCAGGTGCCAAACCCGCTCGCGAGCCAGATGATTGCCAGGGTGCTGGTCGGCCGATACCGCTTGTCCGCCAGCAGAATGGCCAGCAGCACGAACAACGGCAACGCGTTGGCCAGGAGATGCTCCCAGCTTCCATGCAGCAACGGACTGAACACGATGCCCCGCAGCCCGATTTGTGTCCGCGGCTCGATGCCCCATGTTGCGATGGGATACGGCGACAGCGCCTCCGCCAGGGCGACGACGAACAACGCAAAAATGAACGTGCCGCTCGCCTGCAACGGCTCCAGAGATCGTCGGGATATCCAGCGCGCCACAGTCAGATTACCCGTGGAAAAGCCTGGGAAGCGTGGTAGAAAGAAAGGCGATTTTTGACCATTGGCTAATTCAGGTCCCGGTTCGGTCGCCCGGATAGTGCCTTCTTCAGCCAACCGCACAAGCCGTAATGCGGCATTTGAATCTCCCCGGCATGCGGCTGAGGACCCTGCGAGACATGGTGCAAAACTTGCTAAAATTTGGGGAGGAAACACGAAAACTCGTTCCCGGCGTGACGTCATTCCGGCAGAAAATTAACAAGGTCTGTAATTAATTTTATGAAAAAAGGCATGAATTTCGTTCAGCGAGAACGGGCCAGGCTTTTTTTTGCCTTGGCCAGCCTTGTTATTTTCACGATTGCCGCCCGGCTGGCCGCAGCGGCCCGGTGGGAGTTTGATGACACGTTCAGAATTGGCATCGGCGTGGCCAATAGCAACGGCACGCCCGGTGTCGTGCGGTGCGTGGCCATTCAGGCTGATGGCAAAATTCTCATTGGGGGCGGTTTCGAACTGGTGAACGGCATGCCGCAAGGCCATTTGGCGCGGCTCAACCTGGATGGCAGTCTGGACGAGACATTTCGGCCAGATGTCACCACCGGCGGCTACTCGACTTCTTTTGGCGGAGAAAAAGTGCTGGCCTTGGCCGTGCAGCCCGATGGCAAGATCCTCATTGGCGGGATTTTTCTGGGGGTTAACGGCGTGACGCTCACCAATATTGCCCGCTTGCAAGCAAGCGGCCAGGTCGATCCCGATTTTCATCCTCCCAGTTTGCCCACCATTCACGGCTCAACTGTGGTCACCAAAATCGCAATCCAGCCTGATGGGAAAATTTTGGCGGTTGGCTCTTTCGGGGTGAACAATAACAGCGCGCCTGGAAGTGTCATTCGTTTGAACGCGAACGGCGCCCGGGACACTTCTTTCGTCGCGCTGGCCCAGCGTTATTATATTGGCGACTACGAGCCTGGCATCATGAACGCCGTCGCCGTGCAGACCGACGGGAAAGTCCTCTTGGGCGGGTTGTTCACTGCTTTGGAGCCAAAAATGTTCGCGGCGGCGCGTTTCGGCGGATTGGCGCGAACTCTTGCAGACGGAATTCCCGACGATTCTTTCGTCCCGGTCGATTTTGGGGTGATGAAAGTTCCGATTACGTTCGGCACACGGCTCGATCCGACCAACGGGGTCACTGGATTGACCTTGCAAAATGACGGCAAGATTTTGGTGGGACATGTGCCCACTGTGGCTGCCTCTGCTTCCGGCGGACTAAACCGCCTGCTCGACACTGGCGCGGATGATCCCGCCTTCACTCCCCCGGTTTTTGACTCTCCCGTTAGAGCCGCCACTCTTACAGCCTTGGCGGTCCAGGGCAACGGCCAGATTCTCATGGGCGGTTTTTTCCAGCGCGTCAATCAACAGCCTCGCGAAGCCATCGCCCGGGTGAACGCGGATGGCACACTGGATGGCTGGATGGCTCTTCCCGCCGCCAGCACGAATTTGGACGGCAGCAAAGTCTATGTGTCGAGCGATGGTCACTCGGGCCCCGGAGGAATCGACGCCCTGGCGGTGCAAGCGGACGGTCGTGTGCTGGTGGGCGGCAGTTTCACGAATCTTGCGGGCGTGGTCCGTTACGGCATCACCCGGTTAAACACCGTTCCGCCCGCCCCGCCCCTGCTTTCGCCCGCCTTGCTGGCCGGTAATTTCTCCGTCTCCGTCGCAACCCTGAGCGACTTGTCCTACACGCTGGAGGCGACCGACGCGCTCGACCATTTGCCATG
>CAZMLP010000215.1:0-8328 GCA_964566745.1 uncultured Verrucomicrobiota bacterium
CGCCCGAGATGGTTGTTACCCGCGCGCGAAAAGTCCTGGCCTCCTCAAAGTAGCTCTCTCCGCGCCTCGGCGTCTCAGCGGTGAGAAACCCTCAGTGGGTGAGCACTTTCGCCGGCACGATCTCCTTCGACAGGTCCGGACCGCGCCACGACAGTTTGCATCCGGCATCCACGTCGTTCTCGAAGAACTCCACCTTGATCGCGTGCGGCCCGGCGGTGAGCGTGATGTTCGCGTCCTTCTCCTCCATGCCGTGGACGCCGCCGTTGTCGATGATCTGCTTGCCGTCAATGGACATGCGCGAGCCGTCATCCGACTCGAGGAAGAAGGTGTACTCGCCCGCCTTGGGAATGTTGATCTTGCCCGTCCAGCGCGCGTAAAAATAATCCACCAAATCGGTCCCCGGCCAGGCGTCCTGCGTGCTCTCAAAATTGATCTGATTATCCACGCGGGTCACCTTCGGCTTGTCACCGCTCTTCAGCGTCGGAAAATCATCCATTGACTCGCCCAATGAGTAATACTCCGCCAGCAAGCCCGGCTTGCCGTTGTCGGCGGCCGCTCCGGGACCGTCACCCTTCACCGCGTGAAACAACACACCGGCGGGAACGGTCTCTTTCTTCAGGCCGTCCGCCTCCCACGAGAGAATGCAGCCCGCGTCCTCCTCGCTCTCGAAAAACTCGACCTTCAGATCATGATCCCCGGCAGTGAGAGTGACCTTCTCGGATTTTTCCTCCATCGAATGCGTGCCGCCGTTGTCCACCACCTGCTTGCCGTCGATAAACAGTCGCGAGCCGTCGTCTGACTCCAGGGTGAAGGTATAGGCGCCGGCCTTGCCCACGCGCAGCCTGCCAGTCCAGCGGATGTAAAAATTATCCACCATCTTCGTGCCGGGAAACGCCTCGGTGGTGCTCGCGAAATTGATGTCCTTGTCCACGCGCTGGAGGTCGGGTTTGCGGCTCGCGCCGAGGTCCGGGAAATCCTGCAAACCGCTCTCCAACTGAAAATATTCGCCCACCAAACCCGGCTCCAGCTTGTCCTCCGCCCGCGCGGAAAAGACACCAGCCACCAGGAAACCGGTGAGAAAGAAAGGGGTGAATTTCATAGCTTGTCTCGTTGCGGAGAAGGTGGCACGCGGCGCCCCGGCTGTCACGCGCCGAACGACCGTAGTGGGATATGTTACCATTCACCAAGCTTGGCCGGGGCGGCTTCGGTTTTTGAAGCGGGCTTAAGCACACACAGGATCGTCGCCAAATTAATGACGATCAAATACACGGTGAAATGCGCCATTAACGACGGATACGCATTGCGCATCTTCGAACCGAGCTTGTTTCGCTCTAACGAAGTCCTTACGTGAAAGTCCACAAGTTCAACCCTGCGTCTTTCATCAGCTCTTTGGTAACTTTTTTGAAACTTCGACATCAATTCAGCAGTATCCGCTTCCATCTTCCCCGTCTCTCGCTGACTCCATTGCCCAATGCAAAACGCGCCTATTGCCATAAAAATCGCGCAGATTTGACACGTCAAGATCCACGCCCTCATTGATCGCAATAATGCCCCAATCTGTTTCATGATTCTGCTGATTATCAGTCCCCGCCATGCAGTCAATGCGATTTCTCTGGCGTGGTATCGTATTTGCAAAAGGTATTTGCCCTCTTGCTGGGTGAGGCGATCTGATTACTTTCGGAACGCACCCCGAGCGCGCTTGGAAAGCGGGTCGGAGCAATCCGATTGGGCGACGCATTCACATTTCCACGGATGAGTCGATCATCTTTGCATGTTCGACTCCCGCCTGGAGAGCGCCTGCCCCTCCCCAATTTGCCTTGTAACCAAAGCCCGGCTAGACTGTCATCGTATATAAGTCGGTTCTTCCCGCGGCATGGCATTTGGGCCACGCCAGTCGTCCGCCGATTGGACGGGGAGGACGCGAAACAATTAACCAACGACGAACGAATATCATGAAGAAGATTCTCGCCCTCCTCGCCGCCACCGTGCTGGCCGTGGTCGCCTACGCCGGACAATTTCCGGACATCAGCATTAGCGAGGTGAAGGCCCTCGTGCAATCGAAGCAGGCCGTCTTCCTCGACGCCAACGGCACTGATTCCTATATCGAAGGGCACATCCCCACCGCCCTCGACTTCGAGAAGACCGGCAAGAATCTCGCCGCCGCGCTGCCGAAGGACAAAAACACTCTTATCGTCGCCTACTGCGGCGGGCCAAAGTGCCGCGCTTATGAGGCCGCCGCCAGCGCCGCGAAGAAGCTTGGTTACAAAAACATCAAGCACATGTCCGCTGGCATTGCCGGTTGGACCGCCGCCGGCCAGCCGGTCGAGAAGGGCCAGTAAGATTCCATTCTTTTCGCGCGCCTCCGGTCCTGCCCGGAGGCGTTTTTTTTGTGTCGTCTCCCCGCAAAGTCCCGCACGCTGGTCCGGCCAAAAGACATGAACTCGCTCCCTGTTTCGGGAATCGCCCGGTGGATCAGTTGGACCTGCCGCCTCCTGGCGGTGTCCATCCTTCTCCAAACTCTCCTCCTCAAGCTCGCCGGCGCGGAGAAGTTTGTTTCTCTTTTCACCCAGTTGGGCATAGAACCTTGGGGCCGTGTCGCCAGCGCGTTGGTGGAGCTCGTGGCGGCCATTCTGATCCTTTTACCGCGTTATTCATGGACCGGCGGGTTGCTCGCCCTGTTGCTTGCCACCGGCGCGATCATCAGTCATCTGGCGGTGCTCGGATTGGGCGTGAACAACGACGGTGGACGGCTCTTTGCCTTGGCGGTAACCGTCTGGATATGCGGCGCGACCGTTGCCTGGCTTCACCATTTTCGGATTCCATGCAGCCAGCATTCGTGCCATTGCTCCTCCAGCGCGGGCGATTTGCCGAAGGCAAAGTCCTGATCGCTTTCCGTGACGGATTTTCCCATGACGCCGCACGGCAACTTTGCTATCCTCGGCTTGTCCCAGTTCCCGCATTCGCTTATGAAAAAGACCTTTTCCACTCTCGCGCTCGCCTCGCTTTGCGCGGCCAAACTGTTCGCTGCCGACGCCTCCACTGACAAGGAACCCGCGGTCATTGATGCCGGGCCGGTCGGCGGACCACCGTCGGACGCCATTGTGCTTTTCGACGGCAAGGATCTTTCCAAGTGGCAAGGCGGCGATGGGGGCGCGGCCAAATGGGCGATTGCCGACGGCGTGATGACCGTCAACAAAACCGGCAGCATCCGCACGAAGGAGGAGTTCGGCGACTGCCAGTTGCACGTGGAGTGGGCCACGCCCTCCGAGGTAATCGGCGAGGGGCAGGGGCGCGGCAACAGCGGCGTTTATCTGGAAGGCCGCTACGAGGTGCAGGTGCTCGACTCGTATCACAACAAAACTTATTTCAACGGGCAGGCGGGGGCAATCTACAGCATATCCGCGCCACTGGTGAACGCGTCGCGCAAGCCCGGCGAATGGCAGGCCTACGACATCATTTTTCACCCGCCGAAGACTGACGCGGATGGCAAGGTGATCCCCGGCTCCTTCACCGTCTTGCACAACGGGGTGCTGGTGCAAGACCACACGTTGATCAAAGGGGACGCGACCACCGCCGCCGAGTTGAAGGGAATCAGCCCGAAGGGACCGGTGATCCTGCAGGACCACGGTAACCCGGTGCGCTACCGGAACATTTGGATTCGTCCGTTGTGAAATGGAGGGCGTGGAGAATATCCGCGCCCCGTTCACTGGGATATCCGGAAGGACCGTTTCCGCTTACTCCGCGAGCCGGACCCGGTAGAAGAGCGAGGCGCCGCCATTGGTGACGTCCGTGTAAGTCACATCGCCACCCGTGCCCGAGATTCCAGTGGCCACCACACTCCAGGGCGAGCCGAAGAGCGTGGGCGAGGCTTCGACCACGTAGGTCTTGCCAGCCACCGTGGGCCAGCGCAGCACCACGTCGCCAGACTGCGAACCGCCAGCGCCTTGGACCGCCACGGAAAGTTTCGACGCGATGTCCACAGGGTCTGTTCCCGCTTGGAACTCCGCCCGGTTTATCAGGCCATCACCGTCCGCGTCAGATTTGGCATGCGAAAGCAAGTTGCTGATCGAGCCGAAGTACCGCAGACGCCAAGTATCTGGAATGCCGTCACCCCAGGAAGAACCGGAGCGATCCCGCAAGGTCACCAAGCCGCCCGTCAGCCGTTGCTCGAACAATCCCAAGCCGTTCGGCGAGGAAGAGACCCGGGTAAAATCCACCTTGTAGGCCGAGTCCGCCGTTGCGTTGGCGGGGATGGTAACCTGCAACGTGCCCACCAAGGCGCTCCCAGAAAGGCCCGCTATGCTGTCGTCCAGCCAAGTGGCGGCATAGTTGCCGGGACTCCGTGACATTTGAAAGGTCGGCGCTCCCAGGCCCGGGGCGGGCGTGAAGACCACGGGAGTGGCGATGTTAGGCGAGCCATCCAAAGCCTGCACATCAAGATTCAGCAAAAGCACTCGCAAGGGCAGGGAGCCGGTCACGTTCGCGTAGATCGGCGTGGTCACCGTCTGCCCTGGCTGGCCCACCAAATCCCCCGCGGTAAAAGTCACCGAGGGTTTCACTCCGCCTAAGACCGCCTTCGGCAACGCGCCAAGGGCCTCCCCCACCACTTGCTTGGAGCCTTTGCCGTTCGGTTTTCCGAAAAACACATTGGGAACCTGGGCCACTTGCCGCACCCCGTTGGACCAGTAGCGCGCGTACCAGTTCAAGCCGGGATCCAGCGAGCGCCGGAAAGTGACGAACACGTCGTCCACGTTCAACGAGCCATCCCCCGACTTGATGTTGTTGATCGCGGCGAAGCTGTCGAGGATCAACAGCGAGTTATTCAGGCTGCCATCCGAGGAGTCGAGCGCGTCAAACAAATCGGACAAGGGCGGCGGCGTGTCGTAATGATAGACCGCCGATTGAAACACCTGCACCACGTCGTCGCTCAGCAGGTTGGTGTCGCCAAAGTCGCCCGCGTTCAGCCAGCGGAACGGCGCCACGTCACCCACCACGTAGGGCCGGCTGCCCACGCCCACCACCTTCAACGCGTTGACGACTCCCGCGCCCAGCGAGCCCTTGGTCGGCGCGTCAATAAACACCGACGATCCCGGCGTGCCGATGCCATTGTCCGTGGCCGAGGGCCGTCCGATCTGAATGCGGTACGTGTCATTGGTGGTGGCGTTCGGCGGAACCACGAACGAGAACGAGCCCAGCACCACCTTGCCCTTGTCGCTCGTGAACATCGTGTCGTGCGGTTGGGAGAAGGTGATCAAGTCCTGCGCGATGGTGTCATACAGGTTGGTGCCGGTGAGGCGCTCCAGCCAGCCCACACCAATCAGCGGCAGGGTGGAATTGGTCACCACCAGGTTGGAGAACCCGGCAACGACGTTGGTAAAGACATAGTTCGTTTGGTAAGGCACGCCGTTGGTGTCCACCACCGTGATGGAATTGGTGAAAAAGCCGGGCATAAACCCGGTGAACAGGGCCGGCGGAATGGGCGTGAAGCGGCCCGTTCCCGGGATCGGCTTCATCAAGGTGGTATGGAAACCGAGGCTGGGTTGGCTGGGGCCGACCAGCACTGGCGGGGCGGCGGGAGAATTCACGCCCACCGTGAGGTTAAACTGCAGCGTGTACATCTTCTGCGTTGGCAGCAGCTTCAGAGTTACCGGCGCGTAAAACCGCTGCCCGGCCGCGCCCACAAAATCACTCGAAGCCTCGCCCGACTCGAACCCGAAGGAGATGACGTTCGCGACGAAATTGGTCGGCGAGAAGATGTTGGTGACGATCCGGCTGGGCGCGAAGCCCGGTTTGAAGGCCTGAATCTTGAACACCAGATTCGAGTCGCCCAACGTGAACGACAGCTTGCCGCCCGCGTAGGCAACGCTGTTGGGATTGGCGCCAAGCACCTCGGTGGGGTCCGAGCCGTCCGTTGTGTAGAACATTTGCGCGGCCGACGTCTGGTTGGTGATGACGAACGACGCGGCGTTGTTGCCCACCACCACCGGGTCCGCCACCTTGAACTTGAAGCGCGCCCGCTTCACCGAGCTGGGGCGTCGTCCGTCCGAGAACCCGATGGCTTTGATGGTAAGGTCGGGCAAGGGCGGAATCACCAGGGAGTTGTCCTGCGAGATTTGCGAGGGGAAAAGCCCGTCGGTGTAATGAAACTTCGGCGTCTGCCCTGAAAATCGATCCGGCGAGGGGATGTTGTCCTGCAAAATGTCCAGCGGGGTGACTCCGTAAGTGTAGTGCAACTCCGCGCCGTTTTCCCCGAGGATCTCGATGATGACGTCGTCATTGAACGTCGCCTCCGTCACCTCGACCAGGCGTGAAACCAGCGGCCCGCCGGGCGACGACTCGACGAAAATGACATAACCAATCTTGGGATCCGAGACAGGCGGCCGGGGAGGAGTGGTCTGCAACTGGCGGATCGCGTTGTTGGCCGAGTCCACGATCAAGAACGCCCCGCTGGTCAGATCCCGGCTCACCCCGATGGGCGAGTTGAATTTCGCCTCGGTCAGTGTACCATTAACGAAACCCGGCTGCCCGGTTTGGCCGGCCAGCGTCGAGGCGGTCCACACATTGAAATTGGTGTTGTAATAAACGCGGCGCAACGTGTGGTTGCCCGTGTCTCCGACGATGAGGCCGGTCCCGGCGGTGTTCCAAAGCACTGACCGCGGGTTGTTAAACAGAATCCCCAGGCCATCTTCTGAGTCGTAAGCCCCGCTCACGAACCTCGAGTTGCTGCCGATCACCCGCTCCGGATACAGCTTGCCGGTGGCGTCGTAGCCTTTAATCGCGTGGTTCCGGGTGTCTGCCACCCAGATGTCGCCATTGTCGCCAATGTCAACCCCCGAGGGCTCGTATAACCCGCCGGACACCACGGTGGTCACCACATTGCTCGAATCCATCTTGCGGATGGAATTGTTTTTCGAGTCGGCGATGAAAATGTTGCCCGCGTCGTCAAGCGCAAGACCGACCGGGTAATTAAACAGCGCGTTTGTTCCCTGGCCATCCGTGCCGCCTTGAACCCCTGCCTGCCCGGCCAGCGTGGACACCTGCCCCTGGAAGCTGACAAACCGGAGAACATGATTTCCGTAATCAGCCACCACGAGGCCGCCGCGCGTGGCCACAATTCCCTTCGGATCAAAAAAACGGACCTTGATGCTCAAACCATCCGTGTAGCCAGGGGAGAAATCCGGCGCCCCCGCCAGCGTGGTCAACAACCCGCTGTCGGGCGCGTAACGCACCACCCGGTTGTTCGCGCTGTCGGTGATGTAATAATAATTGTTGGTGTCCACCGCGAGGCTGTGCGGCTCGCGCAGCCCCAGCGTGGCGACCACCGCCGTGTCCACCGTCTGGGCGGTGACGGCCGCGCCGAGCGCCATCGCCGCCACCAGCATCAGCAAGGATCGGATCTTCATGGCTGTCTCATTCATTACCGGGCTCGCGCCGCCGTTCCGGATGGCTCGTTTTCGGTTCATGGCGCCACCACCCGCACGCGATAGAACGCCGTGCCCGCCGGGGGGTTCGGATCTGTGAAAGTCACCACCCCGCCGGTGCCGGCAACATTGGCTCCCGCTGCCGCCCACACGGGATTAAGGACACTGGTGGACCGCTCCAGCACATAAACCCGGCCAATCACCGTTGGCCAGGAAAGCACCGCTTTTCCGCCACTGATTCCCCCGGCCAAGCGCAGCGAAGACTGCGCGTCCAGCGGATTGGAACCGGCGGCGTACTCCCCCCAATTGGGAATGCCATCGCCGTCCGGGTCCGCTTCCGCCTGGGCGGAGGGATTGGTCACGCTCCCAAAAAAGTGAACCTGCCAGTCGTCCGACACAAAGTGAGCGCCAGCCGGAGCCGGAGCCGCGACAACCACTGACCCGTGGGCGCTCTCCAAGTCATATTGCGTGTCAATGTCCGGCGAACCGTCCGCCTTGGTGAAATGGACAGTGTAGGTCTGGCCACCCCGAGCGAGATCCGGCACCGAGAATTGGATGAAGCCCAGCAGGTTGCTGCCCGTGAGCGAGGGCGCGAACGCCCCGATGTTCCAACCATAACCGACCGAGTTCGCGTCAAAGCTCACGGGTGTGCCTCCGGGGACTTTGTCCGCCAGAACGAAACGGACCGGAGTCTTCAAAGCAGGGGCATCACCTTCCGCGGTCACCACCGCGTTAAAGAGCAGGCCGGAAAGGGAGTATCCCTCCGCCACGCTCACATACAACGGCACAGAAACAGACTGGCCTTGAGCCACATTTCCCAAACTGCCCGCGCCAACCAAGGCTTGGCGATTCCAAGTCGTTGAATTTGCCGCCGGTTTCACCACGCCCGCGGGACGAACGCTCGCTG
>CAZMLP010000216.1:0-5015 GCA_964566745.1 uncultured Verrucomicrobiota bacterium
GGTTCAATATCAAGTCCAGGAGTTCATGGCGGCGCGCCCGGAACGCGAAGGGCGTCCCGGACAAACCGGGCAGAATCATGGGCGCCGCCCGCGCGCCGTCAACGGCATATTCGGGTTGCGAAAATTGCTTACGCTCGCGGACTTTTTGGGGTATTGCTGCAATCTGTCGAATGCGACAGCTTGAATGGACAAACTTTTGTTGATCGACGATGAGGCGGACGTGCAGTACTCGTTCCGCCGGATTTTTGACTCCCCGGAAGTAGAGATCACCACCGCCTCCAGCGGCGAGGAGGGCCTTCGCATCCTCCAAAAAATGAAGCCGGACCTCGTCATGATGGACGTCCGCATGACCGGCATGACCGGCCTCGAGACTCTCCGGAAACTCCGCGCGCTGGACGCCAAGCTGCCGGTCATCATGATGACCGCGTACGGCACCACGCAGACCGCCATCGAGGCGATGAAGCTGGGCGCCTATGACTACCTGCTCAAGCCGTTTGACGTTCCCAAGCTCAAGCAGATTGTCTTCACCGCGCTCAAAGCGGCGCGCGACATGAGGCAGGTGGTCTCTTACCAACCGCTGCTCGAGTCCGAGGATTACGATCTCGGCATCGTCGGCCGCAGCGAGGTGATGCAAAACGTGTTCAAGCTGATCGGCCAGCTTGCCGCATCGGATGCCACCGCGCTCATCACCGGCGAAAGCGGCACGGGCAAGGAGCTGGTCGCCCGCGCCATTTACCATCACAGCCGCCGCAACCAGCAGCCGTTCCTGGCGATCAATTGCGCCGCGCTGCCGGAGAACTTGCTCGAAAGCGAGTTGTTCGGGCACGAGCGCGGAGCGTTCACCGGCGCCGCGGCACAACGGGTCGGCAAGTTCGAGCAGTGCAACCAGGGCACGCTCTTTCTGGATGAGATTGGCGACATGTCCCCCGCCACGCAGACAAAGATTCTGCGCGTGTTGCAGAACGGCACGTTCGAGCGCGTGGGCGGCAACCAGACGATCAAAGTGGACGTCCGGCTCATCGCGGCGACGAACAAGCCGTTGGAGGAGGCCGTGGCCAAGCGCGAGTTCCGGGAGGACTTGTTCTACCGTCTCAACGTCGTTCGTTTGCAAATGCCCCCCTTGCGTGACCGGCGCGAGGATGTCCGCTTGCTGGTGAACTACTTCCTCAAAAAGTTCGCGCAGGTGACCAAGCTCCCGCCCAAGTCCGTCTCGCAGGACGTGTTTGGCGCGCTCGAGAATTACCGCTGGCCGGGAAATGTGCGCGAGCTGGAGAACGTGATCCAGCGCGCGACAGTCGTGGCCAAAGGGGATGTCATTCTCCTGAACGACCTGCCCCCGGAAGTCGTGGGCGGATTGAACGGCCCGGTCATTTCCCCGGCCACCGCCGCGCCCGTTGCCAGTGGCGCCACGCCCGCGGTCACCCCGCCGGACAGCCTGGACAGTGTGGCTCGCTTGTTGTTTCAGTGGGCGCGGAAGGACCCGAAGCTAAAAATCCTGCCGACGGTGGAGCGGGAATTGATCGTCCACGCCCTGGCGGAGACGTCCGGCAACCAGGTTCAGGCCGCAAAATTACTGGGCATCACCCGCGCGACCCTGCGCAAAAGGGTCGAGAAATTTGGCATCAAGCGCGAGCTTTCGGTGCATTGATTCCGCGCGTGCCGGCGCCTCAGCTTTCCATCACGCTGATCTCGACCGGCTCGACCTTCACTTTTTGTTTTTCGAGCCACTGCACGGCGGCTTTGATCGCCTCCCGGGCTCCTTCGAGCTCCATGCAAACGATGCCAATCTCCTCGTTCACACTCGCGTGACGAATGTTGAAGACCACCGGAAAATTTTTGGCCATCTCCCAGATCAACGGCCGGGTGATCAGTTTGGAGGGATAGGTCAGCCAGAACCGGCGGCTTTCCGCCGTTTTCACGGCTGGCT
The DNA here is from genome assembly GCA_964566745.1 of uncultured Verrucomicrobiota bacterium. Classification (GTDB taxonomy): domain Bacteria; phylum Verrucomicrobiota; class Verrucomicrobiia; order Limisphaerales; family CAZMLP01; genus CAZMLP01. The sequence continues at coordinate 1,928 of CAZMLP010000216.1, forward strand.
TGGCGGCTTTGGGCTTCGGCGCAGATTTTTTGGACGGCATGGGGGAGAAAAGGATAAGCGTTAACCGCCCGCGATTGCGGGAATGATGCTAATCTCGTCGCCTTCCTTGAGCGGCGTCGCCTGGTTTTGGAGGAAGCGGATGTCCTCCTCGTTCACGTAAACGTTCACGAAGCGGCGCACCTGGCCGGACTCGTCGAGCAGGCGCTCCTTGATGCCCGGGTAGCGGGTTTGCAGTTCCGTGATGGTGCCGCCGATCGAGTCAGCCGTCACCTCGACGAGCTCCTCGTTGTTGGTCAGCTTGCGCAACGGAGTGGGAATGCGGACTTTCTTGGGCATAAATCAAAGATAAAATTACACTTTCGCGGTCGCGCGGGTGTCTGCCTCGAGCAATGTCTCGAACTCGCGCAAGCTCGGACGAATCTCCCGGGTGTGGCCCACATGGCCCACGACGGCGTCGAGCGTTTTGAGGCCGTTGCCGGTGATGCAGAGAACCGCGGAATCCTCCGCCGGAATTTTGCCCGAGGCAATGAGTTTCTTGGCGCTGGCCACCGTGACGCCACCGGCCGTCTCGGCGAAAATTCCCTCGTGCTCGGCCAGCAAACGGATGCCCTCGCGAATCTCCTCGTCCGTCGCGTCCTCGGCCGCGCCGCCGGTTTCGCGCATCACTTTCAGCGCGTAAAACCCGTCCGCGGGTGTGCCGATGGCCAGCGACTTGGCAATGGTGTTCGGCTTCACCGGCTTGAAGAAATCAAGCCCGGCCTTTTGCGCCGTTGAAATGGGCGAGCAACCGGTGGCTTGCGCGCCGTGGACGCGCGGCTTGGTGTCGGTGATCAATCCCAGCTTCGCGAACTCCTGGTAGGACTTGTGAATCTTGGTGAGCAACGACCCGGAGGCCATCGGCACCACAGTGTGTTGCGGGGCCTGCCAGCCAAGCTGCTCGGCGATCTCAAAGCCCATGCTCTTCGAGCCCTCGGCGTAATAGGGGCGCATGTTCACGTTCACAAAGGCCCACCCGTATTTGCCGGCGATCTCCGCGCAGAGACGGTTCACCTCGTCGTAGTGTCCTTTGATGGCCACCACATTCGCGGCGTACACCAGCGAGTTCACCACTTTGCCCAGCTCAAGGTCGGCCGGGATGAAGACGTAGGATTGCAGGCCGACCGAGGCGGCGTTCGCGGCCACGGAGTTGGCCAGGTTGCCGGTCGAGGCACAGGCCACCGTGGTGAAACCCAGCTCCCGCGCGCGGCTGAGCGCCACACTGACGACGCGGTCCTTGAAGGAGAGCGTCGGATAATTCACCGCGTCGTTCTTGATCCACAACTCGCGGATGCCAAGCCGGCGCGCCAGGCGGTCCGCCTTGATGAGCGGCGTGTAACCGACCTTGAACCCGACCGTCGGCTCGCCCGCCACCGGCAGCAACTCGCGATAGCGCCACATGTTCTGCGGGCGGGACTGGATCTGCTCGCGGGTGAGGGTTTGCCTGATCCGGTCGTAATCGTAGGCCACCTCGAGGGGGCCAAAATCAAACTCGCAGACGTGTGTCGCGGCGAGGGGATATTCCCGGCCGCACTCGCGGCACTTCAACGCCTTCATGAATCCGGTGTTCTTGTCCATACAGATCACGGTTAACAGCCCCGGCGTGCCGGGGTTGTTTTGGGGCAATAAAAAGCCCCGTCTCACTGGTGGATGAGAAGGGGCGAAAAAACTCGCGCTCTGCTCATCTTCCCCGAAAACCTGGTCAAACACCGGGCTCGGGCTGGAATTGGCACCTTGTCATTGCGAAAGCCTCGCAATCGGTTGCCGTGGTGTCATCGGGCCAGTTCCCTCGACCACTCGAAATGAGTCCGTTCGTATCAACGGATGCGGATACCATGATGCCACACAGAAGAACTGTCAAACGGTATTTTGGCAAACCGCGAACACGAACTTGGGCCGGGCAAAAACAATCGTTGCCGCGTCGTTCCGCCTCGGCTCTGATCACGCATCGGCACAATCGCCAGCAAGGTTAAGCCGCGCATGAAGAAGTCCGCCCTCATCAAGAAAATCGTGGCCGCGTTGACGGCGGAGATCGAGTTGTACGCCAAATCCGCCCGCGCGGCGCGCGCCGAGGCCACGCACGAGCAGAGCAAGGCCGAAAACAAGTACGACACGCGCGGCCTCGAGGCCTCGTACCTCGCGCGCGGACAGTCCAAACAAATCATGGAAATCGAGGGGGCCATCAAGGAATTCGAGTCGCTGCCGGCGCGGGACTTCGGGCCCGCGGAACCGATTGACCTTGGAGCACTGGTGGAGTTGGAGACACGCGGCGAGAAGCAGCTCTATTTCATCGGACCACGGGCGGGAGGCACGGAGGTGGTCTATTTGAAGAAGACCGTCCTCGTCATCACACTCCAATCCCCGCTTGGCCAGCAAATCGCCGGCAAGAAGCAAGGGGACAAGCTGCGGATGGAAATCGGCGGCCTGCGGGACACTTATCAAGTGGTGAGCGTCAGTTAACAGCCTTTGATCCTTTCGAGAGCCGGGTGTGGAAAGGACGAGAATGGACCGGGGAATGACCGGGGGATCCCCTCCTCCCGGCCGTGAAAACATGGCTTGATTGGCCTTGATTCCCCCATTTCAAGGCCAAAAGGGCCATTTGTTTGGGCATTTCCGGACGGCGCGGCGAAAACGGACCAACCCATTTGACGAGCCTTCGCGGCTGGCCGTCCCCACGGAATCTCCCGGTCGCAATCTCACGCGTGGCTTCCCATGATCGCAAAATGCGGGGTTTGATTTGCAACGGGTTACGCGTTTCGCGGATCATGGTTTGTGCGCGGGTCCAAAATGGAACAACCACCTTGAATTGGGTTGAATGGCTTGAAATCGAATGGTTTGCTTTCCTGGCAAGTTGGTTTCGGCTTGGGGTTGAACTTCCGCCTTTCGCGAGTTCCCGGACGCGTCGTCGACGCGTCCCTACCTCGGAGGCTACAGGCTGGCCACACTCTTGTACCGAGCCTTGAATTGGGTTGAATGGCTTGAAATCGGATGGTTTTCCTTTGAGCGAATGGTTTGCTTTCCGGGCAAGTTGGTTTCGGCTTGGGGTTGAACT
>CAZMLP010000217.1:0-8687 GCA_964566745.1 uncultured Verrucomicrobiota bacterium
CTGGTCGGTCTGTCGCGCGACGTCCAATCCAGCCACCTTTGCGCTTCCCTCCGTTGGCTCGAGAATGCCGCAGAGCATGCGAATCACGGTCGATTTGCCGGAGCCATTCGGGCCGAGGAAACCGAAAATCGACCCTTTCGCCACAGAGAATGTGACGTGATCCACCGCAGTGAAGGCGCCAAAGCGTTTGGTCAGGCCATTACACTCAATCACCGCCGGCCGCGGCTTCGCGTCCGGCGCGGGGGCCGGGGGGAACGGCGCTTCGGTGGCGGTCGCGGGAGCGCTCACTTTTATTGTTTCGGGGCGGGCGGCATGTTCTGGAAGAAGACATCCGCGGACATGCCGGCGCGAAGCATGCCCTCGCGCGGATCGAGCCGGATCTTCACGCCGAACACCTGCTTGATTCGCTCCTCGGTGGTCTGGACGTTGCGCGGTGTGAACTCTGCCGAACGCTGGATTTGCTCGATCACGCCGTGAAACTCGCGGTCCGGCGCGGCATCGACCTTCAAGGTCACGCTCTGGCCGGTTTGCAGATGGCCCAGCCACGGCTCCGGCACAAAGACCCGCAACCACAATTGGTTCGTCAACAGGAGGGTGGCCGCCTCCCGGTTGGGCGCGAGCACATCGCCCACTTTGACACTTAGGACCTCCAACACCGAATCACTCGGAGCGCTGATTTTTAGCTCGGCCTCTTGCGCCTCAAGTTCGGCTAATTGCGCCTTGGTAAGGGCAATTCGTTCCGGGCGCGTTCCGGCAAGGAGCAGGTCAAGTTTGCTCTTGGCGGCGGCGGTGTTCTTTTCCAGCACTTGAGCGCGGTTAACCCAACGGTCCCGCTCGGAGGGAGAGATGACCTTGTCGCGGAAAAGGTCGCCGGATCGGGCGACATCCGCGCGGGCCAGGTTCAGGTCCGCCGTCAAGGACTCCACCTCGTGGCGCGCGGCGTCGATTTCCTCTTTGCGTGGCCCCGCCACCTGCTCATCCAATTGGGCGGCAAGTTGTTGCCTTCGCGCGGACAACTCGGGCGCCGCCAGTTCAATAAGCAATTGTCCGGCCTTCAAGGCATCGCCCTCGGCGGCGTTAATCTTCACCACCCGGCCGCCATAACGGGAGGCGACGCGCGTTTCGTCCACTTGGATGGTGCCGGAGACGCTTTGCGGGCCGGTGGATCGCGGCCAAAATTTCCATGCCGCGCCCGCCACCGCCGCCAAGACCAGCACCGCGAACAGCATGCCGATAAGTTTTTTCAACCGCGTGAACGTAACAGCCCACCTTCGGCGAGGCAATGCGTCGCTGGCGGACGATCCCGGGCAAACGCTGAAGCGCTGGCACCACCCAAGCTGAGGGGACTTCTGCCGATGGCAGTTGCGACCCTCCCGGATGCTGCTGGCCGGCCGGTCCGGGGAAGGATGGGTAGCCACGGTCGGACCGTCCATCCGGAGGCCTTGGTGTTCCCGCAAGTCACTGTCCAATAGCTGGGCACGGGTTCCAAGGACAGGACAAAATGCGTCTGAAACCATTGATTTTATTGATGCTTTTTCACTTGGCACGCCTGTCGCTAATGCCAGCATGAACGCGACCTCGACAACGCTGAAGAAGGGCCTGATCACTCTCTGCCTGACCCTCCTTGCCGTGTTGCCTGGCCGCGCGGTGACCTTGGAGCAACTCCGCAACGACCCGAAGCTGACCCCCGCGCGTTTTGCCAAGTATTTTGCAGATTTCGAGTTCGAGGCCCACGTCGAGGTTCAAGCCCCGGATGTCTTCCTCGCCACCCAGCGTGGTGACTGCGACGACTACGCCACTCTCGCCGCCTCGATCCTGAAGGAGAAAGGTTACACCACCCGCTTGATCGGCATCCGCCTTCCGAACGCGACCCATGTGGTTTGCTACGTGGAGGAGACCAAGAGCTATCTCGATTTTAATAATCGCGGCTTCATGATCCGCACCGCGAGTTGCAGCAACGACGTCCGCGAGATCGCGAAGAAAGTGGCCAAATCCTTCGACGACAGTTGGAAATGGGCGTGCGAGTTCACCTTCGAGAATGGCCAACGGCACTTGGTGAACACGATCATGAAGGATGGCTCGACACCCACCTTGGCTGCTGTTCGCTAATTTCCTCATTCCTATACACTTGCACCAAAGAATCGCCATGCAATCCTCGCTCCAGGACATCTTCGGCAAGACGGTTCGGACCTTGGCGATCACCTCTGGATTGGCCGCAATGGCGGCGCTGATGACTCCCAAAGGCATTAGTCTCGCAATTGCGTTCCTGGGTATCTCGAGCCTGGCCGCCTTGGTGGCCTCCACTTTCGGACAAGACCTTCCGGCCATCGACGGAGAAGCCTTGGTCGCATCCTCCACGATTCGTTCCACCGGGGAATCCCTCAAGTAGCTCGGCAGTTTCCATGGCGACAGTCCGGCGGGATTGATCGTCGTGTTCATATCGAGGGCCATGCCGTGAGCGCGGCGTGACCTTCGTGCTTTTTGGTAAAGGTAACCAAAGGGGTAAATTATCGTATTCGACCTTTCCTCTGGAGGAATTTGCCCTCCAGGAAAGTGACCGTCCAACGGATGGACACTGGTTCCAAGGACAGGACAGAAAGCATATAAAACCATTGATTTTATTGAGGTTTCTCACTTGGCACGCCTGTCGCTTATGCCGGTATGAACACGAACTCGACCATGCAAGCCGCCACCGAAAACACTTTCGTCAAAATGACTCGCGCGCTGGCCGTTGTCGCCGGTTTAGGCGCTCTGGCCGCCCTGATCGCTTCAAGCGGACTGGGACTCGTCCTCTCGCTCTTCGGCGTCTCGACTGTGGCCGCAGTTGTCTCGTCCTCTTCCGCGCAGACCTTTGAGACCTTGGCGGTGGAGACTCCGGTTGAAGAGACAGTCACGGTGGCCTCCGTCACGCTTCGTCCGGTTGCGCAATCGTTGTAAGCAATTTTTGGTTTCCATGGCGACAGTCCGGCGGGATTGATCGTCGTGTTCATCTCGAAGGCCCTGCCGTGAGTGCGGCAGGGCCTTCGTGCTTTTTGCAATGGCATCTTTGGAGAGAACGTGTGTTCATGTTCGAACCTGTGTCGAGGAGGAGATGGTTTTTGTTGAAGACCAAGTGTCCAATAGCTGGACACTGGTTCCAAGGACAGGACAGAGAGTAGATTGAACCACAGGTTTTATTGATGTTTTTCCACTTGGCACGCCTGCCGCTTATGCCGGTATGAACGCGACATTCACGACGATCCAAAAAGGCCAGACCATGCAGACCTCCTCCGAGAATACTTTCGTCAAAATGACCCGCACGCTGGCCGTCGTCGCCGGTTTCGGCGCCTTGGCCGCTCTAGCCACGTCCAGCGGACTGGGACTCGTCCTCTCGCTCTTTGGCGTCTCAACTGTGGCGGCAATGGTCTCGTCCTCCTCCGCGCAGACTTTTGAGACCTTGGCGGAGGAGACCACGGTCGAGGCCACAACTGCCTCCGTCACACTCCGTCACGTTGGACAATCTTTGTAAGTAGTCTGTTGTTTCTGGCGATCTGGTCCCTCGGGGATGGATCGTCGGGTTTCGTTGCGAGGGCCATACCGTGAGTGCGGTGTGGCCCTCTCGCTTTTGGCACCACAGGGGCTTGAGTTCTGTTATCGAGAAGGTTTGATCGACCTTGAATGGGTGTGATTCGGCGCCACCAAGAATTAGGGACCCCAAAGGCTCCGTTGGGACTGCACCGACAACCTTGATTGGGCTTGAATGACCTTCCTTTTCAGGGCTTCCCCGTTTCGACGGCTCACTCATAAAACGAAAACCCGTGCTCCAACACCTTGATTGGGCTTGATCGGCCTTCTTCCTGGAACGGTCGTTCTCCGGAAAAACTGCGCCCCCAAGTCCATCGCAACGGCAGTGCAAACACGGTCCCTCCATCGTTCCCCCCTGGCCAGTCGCTCAACCTCCTGTTGCACATCCCAGACTAATATATAATTCGTCCCTCGTCCATTCCGGCAAAAGCCTTCACGACCGACGCCCCATCCCCCCTGCTGGTTGACTATTATCGTGATTTGCTCATGAAGACCTCGACAGAAAACTTGATTCGACCCGCCACCTCCAGCTTTTCGGCGACTCTGATGATCCCGCTCCGTCAAGTCCTTCGCGCTGCGCGCCTTGTGCATTTGCCTCGCCAATTAAATTTACCGAAACGACGTTACAACCCCGCTTTGGCGAGAGTGTTTCAATGGGAAAGAGGGGCTGCTCCACGGCCGGCTCCAATTCCAGTTTTGCCGATTTGCTGAAAACGGAAGGACTTTGATCTTTTCAGGGGCCGCGTTCGTTAGTAATAAGCACATGCAATATCCCTGTTGGTGAAGACGACCGCTTTGCGAGCACTCAATTATGTCCATTGTTCCCCCTGAAACCCGAACCTGGTTCTGGCGGCGGCCGAACGGCTTCACCTTGATCGAGCTATTGGTGGTCATCGCCATCATTGCCATTCTCGCCGGGATGCTGTTGCCCGCGCTCACCAAAGCGAAGGACAAAGGATCCGGCGCGGCCTGCCTGAACAACACCAAACAGATCGGCCTCGCGATCCTGATGTATGCCGACGACAACCGGGACGCCTTTCCCAATCAGTGGTGGGCGGTGGGGCCCTATAAAAACGCCCGGGGAAAAAACTGCGGCGGTGAATGGCAGCGCACTCCGGCAATCGTGCTCTCGAACTACACCGGCGCGCCCAAGGTGTGGGTCTGCCCGAAGAAAAAGCGCGGCCTCACTTACAAGACGGAACCCGGCGAGTTTGACCCCAGCATTACCGGGTTTCTATCCTATGGATTCAACTACCTGGGGGTTTTTGGCGGCCCGATGGGAGCGACGCCCTTCAAGAGTTCCAGCATCGACCGCCCCACGGACGTGGTGGCCATCACCGAGGTGAACGGGACGGACGATCCAAAGGAGATCGGCGGCGGCGTTGGCAACGAGAAGGCTGACGCGGCATGGCTGGACGGGTATTGGGCGGGCGGCTCTTTTCCGAGCGCGACGGCGGCGAAGGGAAACCAGAACTTCCGGTTTCAATCCCAGATGAAGAAACACAACCAGCGTGTGAACAGCGTTTTTGTGGATGGCCATTCCGCCGGATACAAACCGAGCCAGTTGATCTGGGGGCAATTCTACGCCGGGTTCGACGACAAAGCGATGAGCGGCACGGGCAAGAAATGGAACGGCCCGGTGAGCAACGCCACGCTGGACGCGGCTGACATCAAGCCGGATTGATGTCTCCGCCGGGATGCCACGGCAAGATTGAAATTGTCTGACACTTTTCCAACGACATTTGCTCGAGCCCGGACGTTGTGCATTTCGGTTGTTACGGCGAATGCGAGGAATCCGCTCATATCGGCACATTCGGTGACGGTCGTGACCTGACCCCGGAAAGATGGACGTTCCATTGGAGCGATGACGGAGAGGTGCCGTTGAACGTTTGGGGTCGAGGGCGGTCGATTCATTGCTTGAAACAGAAACGGATCAGAACCCTGCTTCTCCTCGCGTCGATGACTGCGGCTGGCGTCATCTTTGCGACGGTCAATTGCGCACCTCGGGAACCACTTTTAACCGCAGGCGGTTGTTATCGAGGCGACTGGCCGGAGGGAGGGACAATCCAGCTCGATCTGTTTTATCGCGAAAACAACCCGGAAATCTGGCTGACTTTCGAAGATCAAGGTGAACCGGATGGAGTTATGGTTAGCATCAACACGCCAGGCGGGTTTCTCGGCCGGATTCGGAAGCCCCATACTGAGGACGCCTCTCCGAAAGCGGATATCCTATGTCATTTCAAGGGGGATCGCGATGTCATCCTGGGGGAACTACGGTTGACCAGTAATGCAGCGCCCCGCCCATTCAAGCTGACCCGGGTTTTTAGTCATCAATCGACATCGGCGAAATCCGGTTTCTTTCTCAACGACCGCGCCAATACCCGAAAGACTTTCCATGGAAAGCACCCGGTGTTCACCGACACCTCTCCATTCCATGCGGAATTAAACCGGGCAATTTGCCAAGAGGTAAGACAATCCGCTGATGAGTTCACTTCTGGCGCCATTTCACACCTGCGGGAAGCGATTCGATGGCACTATCCGGTTGGCACGTATTGGAGCAACGATCAACTGTGGCAGATCCGGTTGTTGACCGATTCGGTCGCCAGTTTTGCCGTTTGGAACCATCCCGAACATGGATCTTGTGGCAACTCGACTTATTGGAAAGCTCATAACTACCGGTGGCGGGATGGAACCCTGGCTGAATTTCACCTCGCTAATTTATTCCGAAAAGACACGAACTGGAAAGAGGCCCTCCTTGAGCGAAGCGAGCTACGCCTCCGCGAGGCATTTTTCGCACCGGGGGCTGACGGCAATCACATTGGACCAGACACCAGCCTGGAGATTTTCACGCTTAGCCTCTCTGGCCTGCAAATTTACATCAATCCTTACATCATAGGCAGCGGAGCCGAAGGTTCATTTGTCATTCACATCCCCTTCACCGACCTGAAACCGTTTCTCGACCCGCAGGGCCCGGTTGGCGCGTTGCCTTTCGTGACTTCACTGTCGTCAAGCCCGGTCGTCTCACGGTAAAACACCGCGCATGAACAAAATCCTCATCCTCTATGATACCAAGTCCGGCAACACCGCGAAGATGGCCGCGCTAGTGGGCGAGGGAGCAGCGACGATTCCGGACACTGAGGTGCGGGTTCGTTCCGTGGACGAGGCGAAGGCCGAGGACGTGATTTGGTGCGACGGCCTGGCGGTCGGCAGCCCCACCAACATGGGCATTCTCTCCTGGAAGATGAAGCGCTTCTGGGACGAGGCGATGCTTGAGCATTGGATGGAGGTGGACGGCAAGATCGCCTGCGCCTTCAGCACGGCGGGCGGATGGGGCGGCGGCATGGAATTGGCCTGCCAGTCCATTCTGACCGTGCTGATGAATTTCGGATTTCTCGTCTTCGGCGTCACTGACTATGCCGCCCGCATGCACACCTTGCACTATGGCGCCGTCACCGCGAAGGCCCCGCGCTCCGAGGAATCACAGGCCGCTTGCCGGCTGCTAGGGCAACGGCTCGCCGAGTGGACCGCCGTGTTTGTTCACCGCCGGGAGGACCAGCATCCCGCCAGGAAGATGGCGCAACGAATGCAGCCGCAATAATTCCGCCTCATTCATTTCTCGGCGGCACGCGAAACACACGTTTCGGCTCGCTTTTCACCGGCGCGGGATTCTCGTTTTCCGGGGTGATTCCCTGTGTTTGGTTGTATTTGTTCAGTGAAACCAGCCGGATTTCCCCTCGTTGCAGCCCCATGTCCCCGGTGTACTGCAGCAGTGTCACTTTTCTCGATAATTCCTCGTAATTTGCGAACAGACAGCGACCGGGCGCTTCCAGCCGAAATATCCCCGGCGCCGCAGCCTGGCGCGCATGGCGGATTCGCTCGGCATGGGACGGATGCGCGTCCATCCAACTTGCCTCGGCCAGCCCCATGGTGTCCTCCAGACGCTCGACCGCCCCCGCCGGGACCCTTGACTCCTCGTCCAGCAGAAAAGCCGGCAAGTCATCCGGAAGATAACGTCCGTTTTTCCACGAAGTGCCCATGCGCTGGCCGCAAAGCCGCTGCACCGCCCCCAGCACGTGCATCCGTTGCATTGTCGCTTCGAACGCCGCGCTACCGGCGACCATGATTTCGCAAGTGTCGGCGTCGTGCTCCTGCTGTCTTTGCATGTGACTGGAGATCGCCAGCCCGGCGTACATGAGCAGCTTCAAGATCACTCGCGAGATCCAAACTCCAAATCGCGCGCACCAGACGATTCCCAAAACAATCGTGCTGTTTGTTTCGCTAATGTCCGCCAGCCAATCGTCCCAACTGTCCCGCTCGTGAGAGACGCGAAAAAACCAGAAATTGATCCGGCGGACCAGATACGTGAGCCGCATCGCGAATCCTTGTGTGAAATGGCCAAGCTCGTGCGCCACCACACCGGCCAAGCCGCGCAAATCCAGGCCGGCCACCAGCGGCAGTCCAAGGGTTAGCACCAGATCATTTTTGAGAAAGCTCGCCGCGCCACGTTGAAATTCGGCCGAGGCGTTGATGTCGCAATTCACATCAATTCGCGCGGGCATGGGCGCGCCCACCACAGCGCAAACTTGTTGCACGAAGGCAAAAAGCAATGGTTCCGCCGGAGGGTCTAGTGCGAGGGCCCGGGGTGGTGGCGGAAGCCGGGCAAACAGGGGCTTGATCATGAAGAACACGATGGCCACGCCGGCAAACAAAGGTCCCAGCCAAAAAATCAGGGCCAACAACGGGGACATCTCACGGAAGAGTGACTTGCCAGCCTCCGACCAAGCATAAACGCCCCACGCGGAAGCGACGATGATGCTCACATAAATCACCGGTAATAGCAGCATGGCTGCCGCGACCACCATCAAGGCGATTTGATACGCGAAGCTCGCGCCGGGCCGGGCGATTTTGCCCTCGAACGCGCTAACAATCTCGAAAATTCCGGGCGCGGCATTGGGCTGTGCCGGAGCGGCAGGAGCCAAGACAGTTGAGGCTCCGCATACCGGACAGTTAAGGGTGGAACCGGTGAATTCAGGGGCGAACTCCAGCAAGGCGCCGCAGGCGACGCAGGGGCCTTTCACTTTTGTGGAATCGCTCATTTTACCGCGCCGAGTTGGCCAGATTTC
>CAZMLP010000218.1:0-8431 GCA_964566745.1 uncultured Verrucomicrobiota bacterium
TCGATGTCGATGATCAGGTCAATCTGCTCGTCGAGCGTGGCCGAGCCGTGTTTTTTCTTCCTCGTGGCCTCGACAATGTTCAAGCCGTTGATCGATTTGTCGTGCTCGCAGAACGCCACCACGGCGAAGGCATAGTCGCTCTCCTGGCTATCGCGCAGGCTCGCCTTCATGTCCTCCACCACCTTGCGTTTGAACGCCGGGTCCCTCAGCCGCTCGCCGAACTTCTTCCGCCCGCCCTCGCGCGCCGCCTCGGGTATCAGCGAGTTGATGCCCGTGCTCGACGCCGTGTAGCAGTATTGGTCCTGCGTGATGTCCAGCCCCTCCGCGCGCGCCTTCTCAATCGCCGCCAATACTTGATCCGCCTGGCCCCAGACGTTCCGCCGCGAAAGTTTGATGTGCGAGACCTCCGCCGGGATATGCGCCTCGCGAGCGATGCGGAACAACTCGTCGAGCGATTTGTAGATGCCGCCGCTCTCATCGCGCATGTGGCTCGCGTAAATGCCGCCGTAACCCGCGGCCACCTTGGCGAGGGTGATGATCTCCTCTGTCTTCGCGAACGTCCCCGGCAAATAGATCAATCCCGTGGAAAGGCCCACCGCGCCGTCCTTCATCGCCTTGTCCACGAGCGACTTCATCTCGCCTATCTCCTTCTCTGTGGGCGGGCGCATAAACGAGCCGCCCATCACACGGGAGCGCACCGTGCCGTGGCCGATCAGGGTCGCAATGTTTGGCGAGACATTGGTCTTCGCCATCTGCTTGAAAAGGTCCGCGACATCGAGCACCGAGGAGCCGCAATTGCCCACCACCAGAGTGGTCACCCCCATGCGGGTGAAGTTTTCCGCGAGCGGCAGGTCGCAAACGTCATCCGCGTGCGTGTGAACATCGATGAAGCCCGGCGCCACGATTTTTCCACGCGCGTCGATCTCCAGCTTCCCGCCGCCCGTCACAGCGCCGACCACGACAATCCGGCCGTTCGAGACCGCCACATCCCCCGACGAAGCCGGGTTGCCCGTGCCGTCGATAACCCGGCCGTGGCGGATGACGAGGTCGTACGTTTGGGCCTGGAGGGCAATGACGCCGCAGGCCAGCGCTAGGGCCGTCAAGGCGCGAATTTTACAGGGAAGAGTCTCGGACATAGCGCGCCCACTATCACGCGTGGCGCAAAGCTTTGGCCAGAGCAAAGAAGTTGCCTTTCGCGTCCAGTCGGATACTTTTGCGGGACTCAACCCGCTCTTGCGCCTATGGCACTCAATACGCCGTCCCCATCTTGCCGCCGGTCCTTTTTTGCTGGAACCCGGGGGTTTACGCTCATCGAGCTGCTGGTGGTCATTGCCATCATCGCCATCCTCGCCGGGATGCTATTGCCCGCGCTCGCGCGCGCCAAGGAGGCCGGGCGCAAGACGGCCTGTTTGAACAACATGCGCCAGCTGGGCCTCTCGCTGGTGCTCTACGCGGATGAATATCGCGGATATTTTCCGCCGCGCCGGGATGACAACCGCTGGCCCACGCAACTCAAGCCGTATTACCGTGACTTGAAGCTCTTGAAATGCCCGGACGACCCGCAAAAGGCCCCCAAGGGCTTCGTGATCGGTCCCAATACGCCGCCGGACACGGCCATCCGGAGCTACATCATCAACGGGTGGAACGATTATTTCGCGCCGCCGGGCCGCCCAATTTCCAGTCTCGACATGGCGTCGTTCACCGGAAAATCCGTGCCGGAATCCGCCATTTCCCTGCCGAGTGACACGATAGTGTTCGGCGAGAAAAACACCACCTCGGACAACTATTACATGGACCTTTTCGAAGGGGGCGGCAATGAGAAGACCGAGATCAACCGCTCACGGCACTCAGTAACCCGCACTGGCACGAAAGGCGGCGGCTCCAATTACACGATGGCCGATGGCAGCGCGCGGTTCATTAAATATCGCGGCCTGCTTTATCCGCTCAACCTTTGGGCCATCAGCGATGTGTACCGGACCAACCGCGCGCTGAGCAATTAAGGTGACAATTCATCCCGAGGCTCTGGCCACCTACTGTGTTTCCGTTCTGCGGCAGACGGGAATGAGTGACACGGACGCGCAAGTGACCGCCGGGGCGCTGGTCACCACGGACACTTGGGGCGTTTTCACGCACGGCGTCAAAAACCTGCGCGGCTATGTTCGCCGGTTGCGCGGCGGGGGCCTGCGCCCTCACGGGCGACCCTCGGTCACGCGGGAGGGGCTTGCTTGGACGCTGGTGGATGGTGACTCGGCCATCGGCATGGTCACTTCCGTGTTCGCGATGCGCGCGGCACTGGCCAAGGCCCGTCAGTCGGGCATCGCCTACGTCGGCGTGCGGAACAGTTGCCATTTTGGCGCGGCGGGCTACTACGCCTCGCTTGCCCTGCCCGAGGGCATGATCGGCATCGCGATGTGCAATGACACGCCGACCGTCACCGTCCCCGGCGCGCGCGGCCCGGTGCTCGGCAGCAACCCGCTCGCCTTCGCCGTGCCCGCTGGCGCGGAGAAACCGATCCTCCTCGACATGGCCACCAGCACGGTCGCCGGTGGCAAAGTCTTCGCCGCCGCCGCGCTGGGAAAATCCATTCCAGAGAACTGGATCGTCGATGCGCGTGGGTTGCCCACTGCCGACCCGGCGGGCTGGCCGCAAGCGGGGGCGCTCACACCGATGGCCGGTCACAAAGGCTACGGCATCGCGCTGCTCATCGAAACACTATCGGCAATCCTGCCCGGCGCGGCCATCGCCTCCCAGGTGTTGAGTTGGTCGTTTGCGAACGCCTCGCTCGCCACTGGCCACGGCGCGGCGTTCCTCGCCATCGACATTGGCGCGTTTATGCCGCGCGAGGAATTTGAGGAGCGTGTGGCCCAAACGATCCGGGAGATTCGCACCGCTCCGAAAGCCGAGGGCGCGGACCGGATTTATTTGCCCGGCGAGATGGAATGGGAACGGCGCGAACAGGCGTTGCGCGATGGAATTGAATTCCCGCCGGATGTCGGGGAAAGCCTGCGCGCCTTGGAGGAAGAGACCGGGCTCAAGCTGCCATCGTGAAGTGACCGCCGGTCACGGCTTCGCCAGGTTCAAGCACACCAAGTGGTCCTCGCTGCGAATGTAGAGCTTCTTTTCCGAGAGGATCGGCGCGGCCCAGCAGGGGTAGTGCAAGTTGGCGATCTGGCTGGTGCAAATCTCCTCCGCCGCCTGCGGGTTCAGTTTGAACATGCCGAGCTTGCCACCCTCGCCCAGCGCGATGAGCCGTCCATCCGCCTTGAGCAGGGAGCCGCGCCCGTACACCGGCGGGGTGAGCGTGCTGTGTGGTGGCCACGTCTCATCGCGATCCCAAAGCACCTTGCCGGTCTTGAACTCGACGCAACGGAAGTGCGCGTCCGGCTCGTTCCGGCCGCTGAACGCATACAGGTTGCCCTCGTGATAAACGGGGGTCATCCAGTGTGTCTCGAGCGCGGTGCTTTTCCAAACCTCGTCGAAGCCCTTGTTGTCCGGCTTGATCTTCAGCATCACCGCGCCCACCTGGTAATAGGCGGCGCAAAAGAGCACCATGTCGTCAATCACCACCGGGTTCATCGCGTTCACCGACTCGTCCATGCGCGCTCGAAACCAACGGCTGAAATTGACTTTGCCGGTCTTGGGATCGAGCGCCACGAGGCCCTGCCGCATGAGGCAAAAAACCAGGCGCTGTCCATTGACGGTTGCCGCGACCGGGCTTGAATAGCTGGCCTGCTTTTCCCAGCGCTTCCACTCCACCAGGCGGTCCCCCGGCCACCCCAGCATCGGCTGACCGGTCCAGTTCTTCTCGCCGACGCTTTCCCAGACGGTTTTGCCCGTTTTCGCATCGAGTGCCACCACGCCGGAGTTTGGCTGGCCGCCAATCATGGTGATGAGCAAATCCCCCTCGAGAATCGGCGTGCTGCCAACGCCGAAGAACGCCTGCGGAACCTCCCAGTCCTTCGCCGTGTCCCGCTCCCACACGAGCTTGCCATCGGCGAGATTCAAACAAACGAGCCGGCCTTCCGCGCCAAAAGCGTAGCAGCGATCCGTCGTTAACAGCGGCGTGCAACGCGGGCCGTTGTTGTACCCGTAGGGGTCCTGGTACTGGCTCGCGTAGGAATGGCGCCAGACCGGCTTGCCCGTGCCCGCCTCCAGGCACTCGATGATCTCCTCGTTTCCAAGACGATGGTGAAACACCAGCTTCCCGCCGCGCACCGATGGCGCGCCATAACCGGTTCCAATGGTCTTGCTCCAAACGACCGGCGGGCCGTTCCCCCCCCATTTTTCAAGCAGGCCGGTCTCCGTCGAGGTATTGTCGCCTCGTGGTCCAAGGAACTTGGGCCAGTCCTCGGCGCGCGTCGCTGGGTTGACCACCAACAACGCGATCAGCGTAATTGTCGCAAGCGGCAACCAGTGGCGAAGTTTCATCGACCCATCATTAACCTGTGACCCGTTATGTCACAAACAGAAACGCCGTGAAACGCCGGCCTGCTCCTCCGCCAGTTCGCATTGCGGCGTTGAGCCGATCCGGGCCTGCCCGCGAGTGGATTTTGGCGGTCGACAAAGCACCGCAACCGCCATACGCTTCCCGGCGTCGAATTGCGAGTGTCACCGGTTTTTTCCGCATCGGCAGCCAGTCTTGGCTGGCGCTTTTAGTCGAGTTGTCAGTTGCCCAAAATATATGACAACAAATCACCGCCCCGGCCTCCGTTTTAAGAGAATACCCCTCAACCACGGGACTGGCTCCCTGCCGGCTCTGGGTTTTGGCACTCTGATCCCGGACCCGGCCGAAACCAGGATCGCCACCACGAACGCGTTGAGGGTTGGATTCCGGCACTTTGATTGCGCGGAACGATACCGGAATGAACGGGAGGTGGGCCAGGCGTTGCAGGGAGAGTTCGCCACGGGAGCCGTCGCGCGCGAGGAAGTTTTTATCACCACCAAGCTGTGGAACACCAATCACCGTCCGGAGCGGGTGGGACCGGCGTTCGACGCCAGTTGCGACCGTCTCGGACTCCGTTACCTGGATCTTTATTTGAGCCACACTCCTTTCGCTTTTCAGCCGGGAGACAATGTGGAGCCGCGAGATGGAAATGGAAACATCATCTACGATAGTGGCGTGACCCTGCTCGACACCTGGAGGGCGATGGAGAGTCTCGTGGATCAAGGAAAGTGCGGAGCCATTGGCTTGTCCGACGTTGTGCTTGAAAACCTGGCGCCTCTCTACGAGGCCGCGCGGATCAAGCCCGCCGTGGTTCAAGTGGAGTCGCACCCCCATCTGCCGCAGACGGAGTTGTTGGAATTCTGCAATCAGAAAGGCATTGTGTTTTTGGCCTTTGCGCCGCTGGGTCATGGAGCACGGCCTGGCCCCCTTGAAGATCCAGTAGTTCTGGCCATCGCCCGGGAAGCCTCGCTCACCCCGGCCCAGGTTCTGCTTGCTTGGGGCATTCAGCGGGGAACGGCCGTCCTCACCACCGCCAAGTCACTGGATCGAATTGGCGAAAATTACAACCTCTCTGAAATCTCCGAAGCCGCCGTGGACCAGATCAATCGAATTCAAGCCAGAAAAAGGCTCAATTCTGTGACCGAGACCGGCATTCCGGGTTTCATTCCGAAGGCCGCCGACACTCAACGCACTTGAGGCGCGGTCAGCGCAACACGACTGGCCTTCGCCGTTTTCAATGGCGTTTCGGGAAGGTGTCCCTGCCATCGCTCACGGCATCTTCCCCTTGGTGGTGGTCTTGATCCGGCAAATCTTGTTGTTCGCGGTGATATAGAGCACTGAGCCATCCTCGCCCCAGGCGCAATTGGCCGTCGGCTCGCCAGTATTGATCACGCCAAGGATTTTGGCTTGCGGGGTGAAGATCACGATTCCGCCCGGACCGGTCGCCCAGAGATTGCCCGCCAGGTCCACTTTCATGCCGTCCGGTCCACCCTTCTTTCCGGCGGCTTGCGACGTGATGTCGTAAAACACGCGACCATTCGCGATGCTGCCATCGTTCTTCACGTCGTATGCCATCCAGATCATGCGCTTGGCGTCGGAGACCGCCACATAAAGCGTCTTTTCATCAGGTGAAAAAGCAATGCCGTTCGGGAAGGTCAGATCTTTGATCAATAGCGTGAGTTCACCAAACCGGCTGCGACGATAAACGCCGTTGAACATCAATTCCTTCTTCGGATCAGCGTTGTTGCCCTCAAGGCCGTAAGGCGGGTCGGTGAAGTAAAGATCGCCATTGGACCGCAGCACCAAGTCATTCGGGCTGTTCAGCCGGCGATCCTTGTAATATTCCGCCAAGGTGGTTTTCTGCCCGTTTGACTCCAGCCGTGTCACGCGCCGGTCGCCGTGCTCGCACATCAGCAGATGACCTCCCGGGTCCATCGTCAGGCCGTTCGATCCCGGCTCGCCCCCGCGCGGTGTCGAGCCGGTGTAACCGCTCGGAGACAGAAACTCGCTGGTCCCCTCGCCATCCTTCCATTTGAAAATCACATTGCGCGGAATGTCGCAGAATAGCAGGTATCCCCCTTTGCGCGACCAGACCGGCCCCTCTGTCCAGGTGAATCCCTCCGCGAGCAATTCCAGTTTCGCGTCCGCGGGAAGCAATTTGTCCAACTCCGGGTCAAGCCGTTCGACTGATCCGAACGTCGGATAAACCTTTTTGACGGGCGCGGACTTTTTGTCCGCGGCGGTGGCGCGGAAACCGAGAAGGGCAACCAAAGCGGCCAGGCAGAGCGAGGTGGAGAGACGGGTTTTCATGTGGAAACGGGGCTAATGGTTGGAATGAGAATCGTGTTCTCCAGCGCGGCGGGTCAAGGCAAAAGGCGCGCTGAGAAACCTGTCGCCCCAGGGAATCAGATGTCTGTCCTGGCTTCATACGCGCAAAACTTTCGGTTGCCAGAACACTTTTGATCGCGTTAAAAATTCCTTATGGAAGTTGATCCCAAGGGCAGCGCCGCCAACGCGGGGAAACCGCCTCCTGATTCAACGACCACTGGAGACACGGTCACCCGGGATGTCACGATGATCATTCTCATCGCGTACATCATTTTAGTGGTTATTAGCTTCGTTGTCGCGTCAATGCCCGGCGCCAATCAACAAGGCTGGTTTGACCTGACGAAAACCGGATTCGCGACGCTTGGGTCTGCTTTGACGCTGATACTCGGCTATTATTTTGGCCAAAAACAGGTGACCCAGGAGGTGAAACAGGAAAGCCAAAAAACAATCCAAAAGATCAAGGCGGAGGCGGAGGAATCCAAGAATGCATTGGTGGGCCTGCTGAAGACCATGCCGGCCCAAAGCGAGCCCGAGTCATTTGAGGCCGTTGACAAAAACAACCTTCCCACCCGCAGGCCGAGAAAGAGCACCCCCGATGGACAACCCGATTAATTTTGAAATCAAGGCGGAAAGAATCAAGTCGGCATTGAGCGAGGACAAATCGTTTTATTGGTTTTACGTCAGTTTGCATATCGAGCAAAAAGGGACGCAACCATTTACTCTCGCGGACATTGAACTGGTCGAGTATCACTTGCTTGACCGCTCATTTCCCGAGCCGAACAAGCGCATTACCAATCCCAATCGGGGCTTTGAGTACCGTTTCTGGTTGTTTGGATTTATCGAAGTGTCCGCCGATGTTGTATTAAGAAGCGCGCGAATTGTTCGGCTTCCCGCCACACCGATTTCTTGGGACGTCACAAAGGATGAGATCGAAAAAAACGGCGTCGAAGAGTTGACCTGGAATCAAAAAAAAGGGCGGTAACCGTCCGCGGCGGGACCTTCCCCGCGATTCGGGATGGTCGCGAGCCGGTTCAATCAAAAGCCGTTCGACGGGATAGACGATCCGCGAATTCCGGATGAAAAAAAGGGGCTGCCCCTTTGGAGTTCCCGCTTCGGCCGACGCCGACCGCGTAAATGTGGAACTCCAAACTTTCCGCGCCGGCCAGCCGATTCATTTCTGGTTTCAACTGGACATGCTCTTGCAAGTATTGGGGCTTGGAGGTTGGGCTTTTCGTAGTCATTCATCATTGGGATTTGGTCATTTCACTCGCGCGGAACCCCTTGCAATTTTTGGGCTTCCTTTTACCTTGGCGCGGTTTTGCCGGGACGATTCCCGGACGCGGCTTTGAACTGATTTACTATGAGCGTACTTGTTGTTGGCACGACGGCGTTGGATTCCATCAAGACCCCGTACAAGGAAAATCCGCGCCTGCTGGGCGGGTCGGGCAGCCATGCCGCCGTGGCGGCAAGCTTCTTCGCGCCGGTCAAGCTGGTCGGCATTGTCGGTCATGATTTTCCCGAGAAATACGTCCGCCTCTACAAGAAGCATGGCATCGACCTGCTGGGTCTCCAGCGCGCCGAAGGAAAGACGTTCCATTGGGCGGGGGAGTACGAGGTGAACATGAACAACCGCCGCACTCTCACCACTGAGCTGGGCGT
>CAZMLP010000219.1:0-3587 GCA_964566745.1 uncultured Verrucomicrobiota bacterium
CGAAATTCGAATGACAAATGACGAGAGAACAGCCGATGACCAAGCTCCAACTTCCCTCCAAGCGCCAAAACTTAGTCCTGCTGCGCTTGGACATTCGGACGTTGGCTATTCTTTCGTCATTCGAGACAGCGCTTCATTGCCGCCGATCGATCCTAATGCGCGCGGGGTCAGCAGTGCCCAGTTCCAACAACGCCGCGTTTTGATACAAGTCCTGGATCGATTTGCTCTCTTTCCCGCGTTTGTTTGGCCGGAAATGATCGATTTCTTGCACGGACAAAACATCCAGTGCGACCGGGTCCGTGCTCAAACGGAGTTGGTTGAGCGTGACGGAATAATGGAGCAGCGCGTGGGACTCCCCCTCGTACTGGCAAAGCAACGCGTCTGTTATGTTCAGCACCACGCGGTCGCTCAATTCCTTCAGGGCGTAGATCTCCGGGACGGCCGCCGCGAGCCGGCCAGGGTCATATTCAAACCGCAGAGTGTTGTCCACGCTGCCCAGCGCGAGGCTGTAGAGGTTGCCCGTCACGCCCGCCATATTGTGATTAAACATTGGCGTGATGTTGATGATCTTGGTCAGCTCGCGACTGACAAGTTTCGACACGTAGGACTTGCGCCCTGATTGATCCGCCTTGCGCAGAAAGTCAAAATCACCCCAGATTAATTTACCCAGCAACGGCGTGTCGTAAAACGTCTTGTCGTCGTAGCCCGCCTCCGCGCTGCCGGCGACCCGAACCCCGAGCCGTTGCGCCAGATCGTCAAAGCCCGCCTGGCGCAGATCCGCGAGTTGCTTGTCCCAAATCACGATCTGGTTGGTGGGCACGCCCGCCGCGATCAAGCCTCGCACCACCGCCGCCACCACCGCTGGCCGGGTGCCGCTGATTGCCCCCGGCGTCGAAAAAACTTTGATCCCCACCGTGTCATTCGTGGCCACAAAGGTCGCCCATCCGGCGGCGGGCGTGACCTTGCCGGTCAACTGCTTGATCCCCTGCTCCACCAGTGCGGCCACTTTTTCCTCGCGGGGGTTGAAGGCGCTCATTGCCGCCGGATCCTCCACAATCACCACGCGGGCGCCCGGCGAGGATTGCGGCTCCGCAAAGCCGGATTGAGCCCGCGCGCGCCAACTGCCGGCGCAGGCGACCGCCAGCGCCAGAAACAACCTTATCTTCACCAATGCTTTCACAAAACGTGTCACTTCCTAACCAATAATTGAAACTGTCCGGCCCGTCCACGAGGTGTGAAACAGCCTTAAAAACCGGGCGTTTCTTGACGCGCCGGGCGGCGAATGCTAACACCGACCCCGATGCTGACCACCAAAAAACGGGTGGGCGAAACTGGCTTCCCCTCTTCGCAACCCGGGCGTGCCGCTTTCGCGCTATCCGCCATTCTGGCGCCGATTTGGCGCCGGAACCTGCTGGTTGGCTGTTTTCTGGCGGCGCTGGCGTTTTTGACAGGCTGCATGCCGTCCGGCCCAAAGGCTTTGCTCCGCGGCGAGGCGCTCATCCGCGAGGGCCGCTACAAGGAGGCCGTCAATAAACTCGAGGACGCGGTGCAATTGCTCCCCGAGAATGCCCAGGCGTGGAATCATCTCGGCCTCGCCTATCATCACCTCGGAGAGACTGGGAAGGCGTCATCCGCGTATGAGCGCGCCCTCAAGCTCGACCGCAACCTTTTCGTCGCCTACTACAATTTGGGCAATCTCCGGTTCGAGTCCGGCGACTGGGCGGGCGCCGCGGAGGCTTTTACAGGCTACACCCTTTTCCGTCCGCAACCGGCCGACGGTTGGCTCAAGCTCGGCTTGGCGCAGTTGCGCCTTCACCAGTGGGACGCCGCCGAGCGGAGCTTGAAAGAGGCGCTGGCCCGCGACCGCCACCAACCGGAGGCGCTTAACGGCATGGGCCTGGTGGAGATTCAGCGCCGCCGCTATCCGGACGCCTACAACTACTTCAATGCGGCCCTGAACGCGCGGACCAATTATCCGCCCGCGTTGCTGAACGTGGCAGTCACCGCGCATCAATATTTGAGGAACCAGCGGCCGTTCGCGCTCCAGGCCTATCGCGCTTATCTCGCGTTGCAACCAACGCCCGCGAATGCCCCGGCGGTCCAGGCGATAGCACAACAACTCGAGTGGGAATTGAACCCGCAATTGCGCCCGTCCACCACGAACCTCAACCGCATCGCGGCGGTGATTAGCAACACGATTGCCCCGCCTTTGACGGCGCGAACGCAACAACTGACGGCGTTGCCATCAACCAATGCTGTGGTCGCGCTCGTGACCAACGCTCCGCCAAAGCCGGTGGCCAGCGTCCCGCCGACCCGGGTCGCGACCGCCCCGCCTCCTGTCGTCACGAATACCCCGGCGGCCAAACCCGCTCCGGCGCCCACGACCCCGCCGCCGGCGCAAACCGCGACGGTTACGCCTCCACCTCAACCCGTCGTTCCGACCGTTGAAGCGCCGAAGGAAGCGAAGACCGAACCGAAGGTCAGTCCGCCGCCCGAGCCGCCAGTGACCAAAGTGGTCGTGGCCGCCAATGACGAGGCCCCGCCCGTGGCGCATCCCGCCGCGACTCCGCCAGTGGCCAAGCCCGCCCCCCAGCCGGAACCGGTCAAGGCCCCTGAGACGGTTGCGGACAAAACCGCGACTCCATCCGAAACTCCGACGACATCGACGCAGCCGGAGGAACAAGAGAAGCCCGGATTCTTCCAACGGCTAAACCCCAAACGCTGGTTCGGCGGTCGCGAAAAACCTTTGACCACGCCTTTACCCGCCAAGCCCGGCGACAACTCCGCGACTCCGAAGGAGGTCGCCTCCGCCGCGACGCCTTTGCCGGAACCTGACACCAAGCCAGCCGAGGAGAAAACGCCACCTCGCCCGGAGGTTCCGCGCTACACGTATCAGCACCCCGCGAAACCAGCCGATGGGGACCGCGCCAAGGCCGAGCGCCTGTTTGTCGAGGCCTATGCGGCGCACCAGGCGGGACAACTTGCCGCCGCCATTCCCGCCTACAAGGCGGCGGTCGCGGCCGATCCCGGATATTATGACGTCCGATACAACCTCGCCGTGGCCGCGCTTCAGGCGGGCGATTTGGCCCAGTCCCTCTCCGCCAGCGAGGCGGCCTTGGCGATCAATCCCGGTGCTTTCGGCGCGCGCTACAATTTCGCCCTCGCGCTCCAGCGGGCCGGGTTCAGCAAGGACGCGGCGAACGAGTTGGAGCGGCTTTTGCAGGACCGTCCGAACGACGCGAACGCCCAGTTGTTCGCGGCCAACATCTACGCCCAGAATCTCCTCGACTACGAGGGCGCGCGAAAGCATTACCTCAAGCTTCTCGAGCTCGAGCCGCGCCACCCGCAAGCGGTCAATATTCGGAACTGGCTGGCGGCGCATCCTTAGTTTCGCGGGGTTTTCCCTTCCTGCCCCGCGCCAATAATGGCCGTCAGGTCATTCCCGGCGGCCGCCGCGGGTCGGATTGTCCACTACAAAAGGACCGCTGAAAAATAAGGTGTGTCCTGCCGGGGAAATGGGTAGGATACGGTTCATGGACACCATCGCTATCCTCATTTTTTTTGGGGCGGTGCTCCTGGTTTTGGAG
>CAZMLP010000220.1:0-2502 GCA_964566745.1 uncultured Verrucomicrobiota bacterium
TCCAGCGAGGCGCTCGTCTCCTCCAGTGAGGCGGCCTGCTCGCTGGCGCCGCTGGCGAGTGTCTGGCTGGCTGTGGCCACTTGCGCTGACGCGGCGGCCACTTGCTCCGCCCCTTCGCCCAAAGTGCCGGCCAGCTGGCGCAGCACCCGCCCCAAACCGGCCACAATGACGGTCGCGAGAATGATCCCGATTATAATGGACCCCGCAGTGATCGCCACAATCGTGGCGTTGGCCCAGCTAACGGTGGCCCGTGCCTGAGCGCCGGCCGTGGAGGCAAATAGATGATTCACCTCAAAAAGGTCCTCGCACGCCTTGTGATAGGCCAGATATGCGGGCCGGAACTTTGCCATGTCAAGGGCCGTCGTTTCGTCAGTCTTTCCAGCCCGGCTCAACGCCAGCAATTCGTTGCGGACCGAAATGTATTCCGCCCGGGCAGTTTTGACCCTTTCCAGCGCCGCCCGGTCCTCAGCGCGAACGACGGTCTTTTCATAATTATCTAACTCCTTCAAAATCGCGGTGGCCAAACGATCGACTTCTTCTTCGATTTGACGCCTGTCCTCAGTGCTTTTCGCCATGGTGTGCCGGAGGGTCAGACGCTGAATCTCGCTGGCGACATTGGCAATTTTCGCGGAAGTGGCCACGCCCGGCAAGGCGTCTTCGGCGATCTCGGTCACTCGGGCCTTTACTTGGCGGAGAGCCACGAGGCTCGCGGTACCCAACACGGTCAAGAGTACAAGCAGGATCGTGAATCCAAAAACGATGCGTTTGCGAATGGTCCAGGTTTTCATACAGGTTGTGCGATGAAGCGAGGCGAAAAAATAGCCGCAATAATGGTCCGTCTTCCCATATCGCTATATTTTTTGCCAAAAGAGTTCATGACTAGAGTGTGCTCTGACTTGCTCTTTATCGGAGCACTTCATCGCGAACCTGAGTAAGAAAGCAAAAAAACTGTGCAAAAAGCCAAGATTTCAGGCTGAAGACACTTAAACTCACCATTCCTTGTGTTCACGGAAATACCAGCACGAGGTATAGTGCAACGGTATATTTACGTATTTTATTGCATATAGTTATTGGCCAAAATTTGGCATTGCCTTGTATAGTAACGGAATATTTTGACCGCGGTCGCCAAGCCTCGGGCGGCGGCGTTCTCACCACCCGGCCCGACTCTTGGCACTCTCGCGACCGCTCCCTGAAGGCATGGCCAAGGAATGCCCCAATTTTCGGCGAACGGAGTAGTCACTTGGCGGCCAACCTGTTACGGTCCTGAAAACAGAACAATTCAAACTCATGAAGGTATTTGTGACCGGCGGCGCAGGATACATTGGCAGCGTGGCGTCCGAGCAATTGATCAAAGCGGGCTTCGACGTGGTGGTGTTCGACAACCTCCGCCAAGGCCATATCGCGGCGGTGCCGCCAGAGGCCGTTTTCATTCAAGGGAATTTGGCGGATCGGGACGCGGTGGACCGGGCATTGGCCAAACACCGGCCGGACGCAGTGATGCATTTTGCCTCCTACACGCTCGTTGGCGAATCGATGCAAAAGCCGTTTCTTTATCTGGGCGAAAACGTCACCAACGCCCTAAACCTGCTCCAAAGCATGATGGAGCATGGCGTAAAGCGGATCATCCTTTCCTCGACGGCAAACTTGTTCGACGCTCCGGAGCGCGTTCCCATAGATGAGACCGAGCGAGTGATCCCCGGCAGCCCGTACGGCGAGTCCAAGGCAATTATCGAACGGCTGCTCTATTGGCTCGAAATGACGCACGGGCTGCGTTACGCGTGCCTGCGCTATTTCAACGCCGCGGGGGCGACAGAACTGCGCGGCGAAGACCATGAACCGGAGTTTCATTTGATCCCGTTGGTGCTCGGCGTTGCGCTGGGCAAAAGGGAGAACGTCACCATATTCGGCAATGATTATCCCACGCCGGACGGCACCTGCATCCGCGATTACGTGCATGTGGAAGACTTGGCCCAGGCGCACATTCTTTCCTTGCGCGCGCTGGACCAAGGGAGCCGTTCCTACAATCTGGGTAACGGCAGCGGGTTCAGCGTGAAAGAAGTGGTCGAAACCGCGCGGGAAATCACCGGGCACGCCATACCGGTAAAAATTGGCGCGCGGCGGGCGGGTGATCCGGCGACGCTGGTGGCGGGAAGCGAGAAAATACGAACCGAGCTCGGCTGGTCTCCTCGTTACCCGGACCTGCGCGGCATCATGGAAACCGCCTGGCGCTGGCACAAGGCGCATCCGATAGGTTATGGGGATCGTCCCGCCAAATCTTGATCACCCCAGCGAAGCGCCACGCATCACTTCGCCGCTTGCCACCGTTGCCAGGCCAGACCGGGGCGATCCACCCGGAACTGCACCAAACGGGTGTGCTCCACCTCGGTGACATAGATAGTGCGACCGTCCGGTCCGCCAAAACAGAGGTTGCTTGGTGGGCATCTCCAGGGTCAGCTTGAGCTTCAGGAAGGTGGGCCGGCCGTCGGCGGTCTGCATGTTCAC
>CAZMLP010000221.1:0-2187 GCA_964566745.1 uncultured Verrucomicrobiota bacterium
TCGATCTTGCGGCGCAGCTCCGCGGTGATCTCGTCCGCCGGACGGTTGCCGTCCACGATGGTAAAACCGTAGATCGATTGGAGAAACTTGAACTGCTCGCGCATCATCCCCTGATACTTCAGGAAACTGTCGAACAGGTCGCGCGAGAGGCCAAGGTCCATCCCGCTTTCCCAGTAGTCGAGGGCCTGGTTCTTGGCAAAGTTGCGCTGCACCAGTTGCTCGGGCGAAAGGTTCAGGTAAAAAACGGCGTCCGGCACGAGCGCGACGCCGTAAAGATTCTCCAGCCAGCCGTGATCCATGCCGCGCACGAGGTCACGCGCCATGAGCGTGTAAATGTAGCGGTCCGCCAGGACGATGAACCCCGCTCGCAACGCCGGCAAAATGATGTTCTCCAACTGGTCCGCGAAATCCGTGGCGTAGAACAGGCTCAGGGTCGTGCGGCTGAGGATGTTGCCACACTGCGCCTGCTCCAGTTCCTCGCTGACCAGCGTCGAGCGTTTCAGGCCGACTTGGACCGTGGCGTGGCCGCTGGCCTCAAGGGTCGCCACCAGCCGCGCAATTTGGGTGGAGCGCCCGGAGCCGTCCGCGCCCTCCACCACCACGAGTTTGCCCAGCAAGTTCGCGGCGTCCACCCCCGGCAAGCCGTGCCCGTAAAAACGCTTGGCGCTGGGCTTCGGAACGAGCACCGACGCGGGCACCGCCGCCTTCTTTTTCTTGCCCGGCTTAGCCACGGCTCACCTCCGCCAGGGAAAAATCGGCGAAATCAATCTTCGACTGGACCAGGCGGCGCACCAGTGACTGCTGCGGCTCGACCTGCTGGTTCGCGTCGATGACGATGAAATTGAACTCGGTGCTCATGGCCAGATATTGCTCGAGCAGGCGACCCTGAAAAATACGGAAGCTCTCGTAGGGATCGGTCGAGAGGCGCAGGTCCATGCCCGCCTCGAAGTATTTCAATTCTGGACGACCGTCCAAAATGCGCTTGAGCGAGACTTCCAGGTGCGCCTTGAAAAAGAACGTCAGGTCCGGCTTGGCGGCGAAATTATAGATGCCGCGCACCCAGTCTGGCGGACAACCGCGCACGGTGTCCCGCGCGAAAGCGGTGTAAACATAGCGGTCGCACAGGACGATATAGCCCGCGCGAAGGAGCGGGACTAGCTGGCGCTCGTAGCGGTCCGCAAAGTCGGTCGCGTGAATGAGGCTGAAGGTGCTCGGCGTGAGCAGCTCGCGCTTCTTGCCCTTGCTGGTGGCGCTCTTGACGAGGGCGGAGGAGTTCCATTCACTGAAAAACACCTTCACGCGCTGGATCTCAAGCCATCGTTTGAGCAGGTAGATCTGAGTTGATTTGCCCGAGCCGTCCAGCCCTTCGACCGCGATCAGACGGCCCGGAAATCCCAATTCGGCAAACGTTTTCATCCGCGATTGTTCCGCGCCGCCAAACCTAGGCGCCTGCGGGGAGGGAAACAATCAATTTCACAAGTGATAAACAGATTTCGGCGATTCCAAATCCTCGGCGCCGAAAAAAGGTTTGGCGTGGCGTCCCGGTTTGATTTTCGCCAAACTCCGCCCTCAACCATGAACCGTTTCACCTTCCTTCACCGGCTTGGATGGACGGTCCTCGTCTTGCTCGCGCTGAATTTCTCCGCTCGCTCCCAGCCAGCCGCGCTGGATAACTCCCTCCATGTTGGAACCGGCGTTTCCGAGCTCGCGGCGGATGACGGCATGGTGATCGCGGGCGGCATCACAGCGGGAAAGTCGAACGGACAGGAGGGCAAACTTCGCAGTGTGGCCGTTGTTCTGGAAAAAGCCGGAACTAGGCTTGCCATTGTCGCTTGCGACGTTCTGATGATGACCCGCGGGACGCTGGACCCGGTCATGGCGGAGATTGAGCGAAACACCGGCATCCCGGCCGCAAACGTGCTCGTCAATTGCACTCACACTCATCACGCGCCGAGCACCATGCGGGTGCATGACTACGGGCCGGACGATATTTTCACCAAACGGGTGCAGGCGGGCATTGTCCAAGCGGTAAAGCAGGCGGTCACCAATTTGGCGGATGCCCGTTTCACTTTTGCGCTCGGCGAGGAAAAGACCGTCGGCCAAAACAGCCGGATGTTGTTGGCGGATGGCCAGGTTTATTGGATCGGGCCGCGCACCAACGTGGTGCGGGCGACCGGCCCGTTCGAT
>CAZMLP010000222.1:0-29993 GCA_964566745.1 uncultured Verrucomicrobiota bacterium
GCGACGCCCGAGGCATTGTCCAACGCGCCATTGAAAATCTGGTCACCGGTCAATTTTGGATCACGCCCCAAATGATCCCAATGCGCGGTGTAAACGATATATTCGTCCCGCAGTTTCGGGTCCGATCCTTCAATTTTCGCGATCACGTTGCGCGAGCGCACATCGCGATTCGTGTTATGCACGTGAAAATTCACCTTTGCGCCGAGCGGGACAGGCCGGAAGTCTTTGCGCGCGGCGGAACGTTTCAGCTCGTCGAAATCCCTGCCGCACGCGCCAAAAAGCTTCTTGGCCTGGTCGAAACTGATCCACGATGCGATCGACACCGGCGGTTTGCCACTGAGGGGCAAGTCGAAATTCTCGCGGCTGCGGCTGTTGATAATGACGAAATAAGGATAACCCGCCGGGCCGGTCTCGTGGATGATGATTGCGCCTGCAGCCCCTTTCTCCGCCGCGATTTCATATTTGTATGTCCAGCGACCGTAGTAGGTCATCGCGGAGCCCTTGAAGACTTTGGAATCCAGCTTGCCGGGATTGGCCGGATCGGGAACCGGCGGATCGTTCACAAGCATGAGGATCGTTTTGCCGCGCACGTCCACTCCCTTGTAATCATCCCATCCATATTCCGGCGCGACCACGCCATAACCCACAAACACCACCTCGCTCCCCTTCACGTCCGTCTCCGGCTCAAGTCGCGGCGACCACGCCACGTAATCCTGCGGGAACTGCATCTCCATTGGCTTGCCGCCCGCCTCGAAGCTCGCGGTGCTCTCCGCCTTGAACCCGACCATTGGCACCTGCTGGATGTACGTGCCATCCGGGTTGCCCGGTTTCAGGCCAAGCCTCTTGAACTGGTCCACGAGGTAATTGACGGTCAATTCCTCGCCCTTGCTGCCGGGCGCGCGCCCCTCAAACTCGTCCGACGCGAGCACCTTGATCGGCGCCAGCAGCTCCTCGCCGGCGAACGCCGGCGCGGGGGGCAGTGGCAACTCCAGCACGCGCGCATGCAAATCCGGCGCGCGGGAAACCAGCAGAATCGTGGCGGTGATGAGCAGCGCGGCGCGAGCGACGGCGGACTTTGCGAAAATGGCCTGTTTCATAGTCGGATCGAAATCAACCCGGCGCGACGGAATCATTTTCGCCGGGCTGTCGGCAAAATAAGGGTGCCGGCGGAAAGTTACAACCGTGGAGCGAATGGAAACGGTACCGCTGACACTGCGAGCCTTGGTTTTACGACTCCCCGGGGTTTCGCTGGACGAAATTACAAAATCTGAGAATCTGATTTTGTGAAAGAGAAAGCCATCACCGTGACCGAGGCGGCCCGAAATTTCGCGGACTGTGTCAATCGCGCCCATTATCAGGACGTCACTTTTGTCTTGCTCAAAAACGGGGTCCCCTTCGCCCGTCTCGGCCCGGACCGTGAAAAAATCTGCACCGGCCACGATCTCGCGCTTGTGCTGGCAAAATATGACTTGCCCGCCGACGAGGCCAAAGCATGGGCGCGGGACCTCCAGGCGGCCCGGAAGAACCTCAAAGCCCCGGCCGGCAAATGGCAATAATTCTCGATGCGGACGTGGTTATTCGTGGTGAGAAAGGAACATTCAATTTGGCGGGTTGGGTGGCCACCCGGCCCAACGAGTCATTCGCGGTGGCGACCATCACCGTCGCGGAGTTGTGGCATGGAGTTGAACGGGCAACCGGCGTCAAATAGTCGAGAAGGGCGGGGTATCTCGAAGCTTTCCTGGCGTCCGTGCCAATTCTTCCCTACACCGGGCAGACCGCTTACGAGCACGCCCGAATTTGGAGCCAACTGGCTGCCGCCGGGAAAATGATCGGCTATTATGATGTGATCGTGGCCGCGACCGCGTTGGAACGGGGCGACGTGGTGGCAACCTTCAATATTCGTCATTTCAACTCGATCAGCGGGCTCAAAGTGATTGAACCCGGGTGACCGGATCTTTTTGCATGTTCTCCTCCGGCGTTGATGGAGCACTGTCAAAAACCACTTGCGGCGGGCGGGGTCGTGGGGCAGATTTGCGGCCCGGTTGCGCTCGTGGTGGAATTGGCAGACACGCTACTTTGAGGTGGTAGTGGGGTAACCCGTGCAGGTTCAAGTCCTGCCGAGCGCACCAAATCCTTCGCTGAAAAATTCACAGAACACCGTCGCGATTCCGTGGCGGCGAGATCCCCGAATTCCGCGCGGTTTTATGCAAAGAAACTTGCACAATGACACCCACTTTAGTGCGCGCCGGTTCCTGCCGATAAAAAACGCATATCCGCCCTGCCCGCCCGTTGGAACGCCATTGGCGGGCACGGGGCGCAGGGGGGCAGGCCAGGGCTGCGCGCCGGGAATTCGCGGGCCCGGGGTTGGCATCCCATTTGCAGGGCCTGTTCGCATGAACGCGGAAAGCGGAAACATTGTTAATTTTGAAAATCGTATGAATTTGCCGAGCGAAACCACCCACTTGGAATGGCTGCAAACCGGCGCCCTCGCGCTGCTCGTGGACCGCGCGGCGCCCATGACCATCGAGGAAATCGCCGCGACGTTAAGCCAGCCGGTTGATTCCGTTCGCGTTTATTGCGACCTCCTTTGGGCCGAGGGCATGATCGAGGCATGCAACTTCCTCACCGATTTGCCGGCGGATGACTCCGTCAAGTTCGTGGCCACAAAGCGGGGCCAGGCCGCGGCGCTGGCTTATTTTCTTCCGCCTTTCACGCCGCTGTTCTCCGGAGCGCAAGCAGAGTTGCGGGCGTAGCCGCTCGGCGGCAAATTGCCCGGGAGAAGCGTCGCGAAAGCGATGCCCCTCCCCGCCACATCCGAGTCGGCCTCGGCGGCAGGATCGCCCGCGGTCTTATTTCGTCGCCGGAAAGTCCCGCTGGAGCACCTCGGCGAAATGCAGGAGACAGCTTTCCCATCCTTCGAAGTGCCGATCCCTTGATTCCGCACTGGCAAACCGCTCTTGGGTAAGCACGACATTTGTGACGCTGCCCAGCTCTTGAAACTCCACAGTCACCAATGACTCCGGCCCTGTCTTTCCCGTCGCGTCATCCTCCACCCCGCCCAGGTGAAGACCAGCCGCTCGGGCTTGCGCACCTCGCGATAGACACCAAGGGCGGTCAGCAACTCGCCGTCCGGCTGGCGCATCTGGATCGAGTACGCCCCGCCGGGGCGGAGGTCCGCCTCCGCGTGCTGCGGCGAGAACTCGGCCGGGCAAAACCAGGTGCGCATGCGCTCCGGCTTGGTCCAAAAATCAAAGACGACCTCGCGCGGGGCGTTGAAGCCCCGGCGGACTTGCAGGGAGATGTTTTCGGCGTCGGCGTTTTGAGTGGTCATGATGATTTGTCTTTCTGTTGAAATTTCTCCAATTCGTCGGCGAGGGCGTCAAAGCGCTCCTCCCAAAACCTTTGCTGCTCGGTGATCCACGCGCGGGCCTCGTCGAACGGCCCAGGCAACAGGCGAACGCGGCGAACGCGCCCTTGCTTCGTGCCCTCGATCAGCCCGGCGCGCTCCAGCACACCAAGGTGCTTGTGGATGGCCGGGAGCGACATGCGGAGTGGCCCCGCCAACTCGCTCACCGAGGCATCTCCGCGCGAAAGCCGCGCGATCATGGCCCGCCGCTTGGCGTCACCCAAGGCGCCGAAGACCAGATCCAAAGCTTCCGCCGAACACTTAACCATTCGGTAAAGTATTGATGCGAACGGAAGATTGTCAAGGCGGGCATTCTGCCGAACAAAAAACGAGGAGAGAGGGTTGTGGTTTTGAGACCGGTGGCGTATAGTTACAGGTGGGAATCGAACTTCAGAGGAGATGAAGGCGCGACAAAATCCGATCACAAGTTTCCGCCGCCGCGAGGCTACCTTGGGCGCGACCGGCGTGGTTGCGATCAACGGAATTCAGGGTGATTCAAGGCATGCCAGAAAGCGTCGAACAGCCTTCCCCATTTCCCAAGGGGCCAGCAGCAAATTTGAAATCAAACCCCATCAAGGTAAATCAAGCCATGCGAACGATCAGAGGGATGGATTGGCCAACTGTCGCAAAAGGCCCCCAGCGAGTCTGCTTCCGGGTGGCGCAGGCCTCTGGCCTGCCCGTTCGGGCGTCTCGCCCGAACGCCCTCTCAAAGCGCCTTTTTGGCGAGACTGCCCATCACGTCATTCCGATCAACCCAATTCAAGGGTTGAAGATGCCGCCGGGAACAACCAGCGGGCGGAAAATGGAAGCCCGCAAAGGCCGTTCCAGCCCAATCAAACCCGATCAAGGCAAGGTGATGCGCATGCGGAATCCGCGACGGGACAAATTGTCCCACAAGTAGCCGTCCGAGCCTCGTGGCTCCGGGATAACGGTTTGACTTGAATTGTAACGAAACGTACATTCGCAAGGCATGTTGGCAGCGACCACAACGGGGAACGCACCGGTTGAGCAAACGCCGTCCGCGGATCATTCCACAAAATGGCGACATATTGTGGAGCCGGTGGAACCGTTCCTGGAGGCGGTCGCCAGCCAATTGCTCGATCAGGTCACAGCCTTCGACCCCGAGATCGCCCCCTACGCCCAATACGCGCTGGCCAGCCAGGGCAAGCAACTCCGTCCCGCCTTGGTGGGACTGAGCGGGATGTGCGTCGGCGAGCTGAACCACAATTCGGCGACAGTGGCGGTGATCATTGAGATGGTGCATCTCGCCACGTTGGTGCATGACGACATCATGGACGAGGCGGAGATGCGCCGGTGTCGGCCCACATTGGCGGCCAATTGGGGCAGCGAGATTTCCGTTTTGTTGGGAGATTGCCTTTTCGCCCACGCTTTGAAGATGTCGGCGAGCTTTCCGACCCCGGAGATCTGCCGGTCGGTCGCGTCGGCGACCAATACTGTATGCTCAGGCGAAATCCTCCAAAATCACCGCTGCTTGAATTTCGATATGCCGCGCGCCGATTACTTTAAGGTTATCGGAATGAAAACGGCGGAGCTTTTCGCGCTCTCTTGCGACCTTGGGTCGTGGTTAAGCGGGGCAGCCCCGGCCGAGCGCGCCGCGCTGCGCCAATACGGCCAGGCACTGGGAACGGCCTACCAAATTTACGACGATTGCGTGGATGTCTTCGGCACCGAGAGGGTGGCTGGCAAGTCTTTGGGCACGGATTTGGCGAACGGCAAGCTAACACTGCCGGTGTTGGTGGCATTGGAACGGGGCGACACGAACGAACGAGCGCGCTTGCGTGATTTAATCAGCTCTTGGAAGCCGGCCAACCTGCTGCCGGTCGTGGCGATTCTCGAACGTTGCGACGCCTTGGGAGAATCGCGCCGGATCATCCAACAATATTTGAACACGGCGCGGCATGCGCTGTCAGTATTGCCGGAATCAGAAGGGCGGCAAGCGCTTGCGGCGTTGGCCGGGTTTTTGGCCCGGCAAACAGAAACGATGGGCGCTTCCGCGTCGTGACCAAAAAGAGTATGCTCAACACGGTTAGCGAGCCAGTGGCGATGTCGGCTCCCGCGCTCCGGCAGGCGGATGACCGTGACTTGACGCGCGCTGCGCAGGGCGGGGATTTGGCGGCGTATGACGAGCTGGTGCGGCGCTACCAGGAGCGGGTGTACGCCACGACTTACCACATGACGTCCAATCACGAGGACGCCAGTGACCTGACCCAAGAGGCCTTCGTCAAAGCCTTCCACTCGCTGAAAAGTTTCAAGGGCGACTCCAGTTTCTTCACGTGGGTTTACCGGATCGCGGTGAACAAAACCATCAACTTCCTGAAGCAGCGGAAGAACCGGAATTTGATGAGTTTGAACGACCTCGATTTCAACGCCGAGCACGATCCGGATCTGGTCTCGCTGATCTCGGACAAGACGCCGCGTCGCGAGGTCAATCTCTCCGAGCTGCAGGCCAGTTTGAACGCGGCCATGTTGAAATTGTCAGATGTGCATCGCCTCGTGGTCACCCTGCATGACGTGCAGGGTCTCTCGCACGAGGAAATTGGCCGGATCATGGATTGCAACACGGGAACGGTGCGGTCGCGGTTGTTCTACGCGCGGCAGCAATTGCAGGCGCACTTGGCAGATTACCTGAAGCCATGACGAACCTGACGGACGAAAGCCACGAGCAGATCGAGAAACTTCTTAGCTGGAAGCGGCACGAAAAGCCGCCGCCCGGTTATTTCAACCGTCTCTCCGCCCAAATCATGGCGCGAGTGGAGGCGGAGGAACTGGCCGCGCAGGAGAATTGGTGGCAATGGCTCGCCAGCACTTTCGCGAAACCGGCGGTGGCCTGCGCCTACGGCATGGGCTTGGGCGCGATGCTCGTGTTCGGCTTGAATTCCACCCAAGCGGCGAAGAACCAGCGTCCGGTCGAGCCAGGCGAGGCGCCGCCTTCCCCCGCGCCCTCCCCGTGGCAAACCGCCGAGTCAATGCAAGAGGGCAATTTCGTTCCAACCCGCCTGGCCAAAAGCAAGCTCGGCGTCCCGAAAATGCCGGAGTCCAGCCTCATCCCCGTGATTGATTCCGGCCCGCCGAGCTTCCTGATGGGAGGCGGTGGCCTGCAAGTGGAGATGGCGAATTTTACTTTCCGTTGAGCCGCCGGGGGCTTTCCGCTTTCCCGACCGGCTTCCTTTCCGCATCGCGACTCGACTTGCCCGCTCCACTTCTGGCAGGCTCGGGACGTGGGTATTAGCGTAAAACAGTTCGCCGAGCTTCAGAAGCGGGTGGCCGGTCCCAAGCGCGGAGCCGTGCCGGTCCACACCGCCTCGCACCAACCGCGCGCGGCCCACCAGATCATCCTTGGCATTGACCCCTCCTTGCGCGGCACCGGCTACGGAGTTGTCCGCGCCAGCGGCAAGGAGTTGACCGCCATTGCCCATGGCACCATTTCGTGCCCGGCCGGCTGGGAACGTTCCCGCTGCCTGGTGCGCATCTACGAGACGTTGCGCGATGTGGCAAGGCAATGTCACCCGACAGTTTGCGCGGTGGAGGGTTTGTTCTTCGCGCAGAACTTGCAGACCGCCCTGCTGATGGGCGAGGCGCGCGGCGCGGCGCTGGTCGCGGCGGCCGAGGCGGGCCTGGAAATTTATGAATTGGCCCCGCGCAAGGTAAAGCAGGCCATCGTCGGTTACGGGGCGGCGCAAAAGCTTGCTGTGGCCAAGATGGTCCAGCGCATGTTGCACTTGGCGGCCCCGCCTGATCCCGACGCCGCCGACGCGCTGGCGCTCGCGCTCGCTCACGCGCAAGAGCAAAGCCGCTACAGCCTCAGCCCGCCCAAACGCATCTGATGCCATTGCCTTTTACCCGAACACCCCATGACCACCTCCCTTCCTCTTGCCGTGCTGGCTTTGGCGCTCTTGGGATTTGGAGCATGGGTGCTTATCGAACTGCTCCGAAATCTTTCTGGAGATTCAAACCGCAATCCAGATGACGCCTCCGAGATGATTGATCCAATTGATGTGGCAAGCTCGGGCATTCCCTCCGGACGGGACGACTCATCGCACTGATCGCAATTCCTGGTTATAACACGCGTCATGATCACCCAAATCATCTTCGTCTTGTTTGTTATTTTTTTTGTGGGCATTGGCGTCTGGGTGCTGATGCAAGCGGCGCGGGTGGTGGTCAATGGCGGCGGCTCCTCCCGCCAAAATTCGGGCACGCTCCCGCGCCCCGAGGACACATCTGCCGCGAACGCTGCCGCATTGGCTGGCAATTCCGTCCCGGCGGATGAGTGCAATACTCATCACCACTCCCACTCGCACCACCATCCTCATGACCATGGCCATCATCATCATCACGATCACAGTGGTTGCTGCGGTGGCAATGACTCCAGTTCGTCCAGTTCCTCTGACACCGGCGGTTGTGGACATTCGCACAGCCACGGCGAGTAACGTTGGAGGGTCTTTAACATGATCGCGTTTCTTCACGGTAAACTGGTCGGGAGCCTGCCCACGCACATCACGGTGGATGTCGGCGGCGTCGGCTATGACGTGCTTATTCCGCTCTCCTCGTTCGACAAGCTCCCCGCCGCCGGGCAAGAGGTTCGCGTGCTCACGCATCTCGCGATCCGCGAGGATGCCCATGTGCTTTATGGCTTCATGACGGCGGCGGAGCGCGACCTTTTTCGCCTGTTGATCCACACCGTCAGTGGCATCGGGCCCAAGATCGCGCTCAACGTCTTGAGCGGCATGAATGTGACCGCCTTTCGCGGCGCGGTGGCAAACAACGACGTGAAGGCGCTCGCGCAGATTTCCGGCGTGGGCAAGAAGACCGCCGAGCGCATTGTGGTCGAATTGAAAGACAAGGTCGGTGACGCCGGCGCTTGGGAGGCGAGCAGCGCCGGACGAGCCGTCTCGGCCGCGGACCAAAAATTGGCGGACGCCGTGCAAGCGCTGGTGGCGCTGGGCCTCAAGCCGGTCGAGGCGCACGAGGCGGTGCGCGGCGCGGTCGTGGTGCTCGGCGAGCAGGCGACCGTCGAGGCGCTGGTGCGCGCCTGTCTGAAGAAAGGCGCGTGATGGCGGACGAGGCCACCGCCACGCCCCAGCCCCGGCCCCGGCGCAAAGGCGGAGTCGTCACGCCCAAGCCATTGCGCTGGGATCGACGGCTTGCCGCGACCCTGATCTATGGATTCATTCGTGGAATGGCGGGCACCCTGCGCGCGCGCTTCGATGATCCCGCCAACACGCTGGACACGATCGCCAAGGAGCCGGCGATTTTCTGCATCTGGCACAACCGCCTTGCCCTCGCTTTGCCCGCTTACCGGCGGTTTGTGGCGAAGCCCCACCCGGAGCGGCGCCTCGCCGCGATGGTCAGCGCCAGCCAGGATGGTGGCATCGTGGCGCGCGTCCTGGAACACTTCGACGCCCGCCCGGCGCGCGGTTCCACGAGCCGGCGCGGCCCGCAGGCGCTGCTGGAATTGACCTCCTGCGCCGAGCGCGGTTTTGACTTGGCCATCACGCCGGACGGTCCGCGCGGTCCCTGTTATCGCGTGCAGGAAGGAGTGATCGCCCTGGCTCAACTCACCGGTCTGCCCGTGGTGCCGACCGGCTTTCGCCTTGGCTGGAAAGTCCGGCTCAAAAGTTGGGACCGTTTCCAAATCCCGCTGCCGTTCAGCGCATGGGACACGGTGTTGGGGCCGGCCCTGCGGGTTCCGCGCGAGGCCACTGACGCCGAGCGCGAGCAGTGGCGCGCGACTTTGGAGGCCGAGATGATGAAGGTGACGCGGGATTCCTGACCCTTTCAAAAATCGCGCCCCGTCCGGTCGATCCTCGTAGCGTTTCTTTCCCTCGAGCGAGTTAATTAAATCTGTGGCCGTTTTCGGTAGGGACCGGTCGCTGACCGGTCCGGGAACGTCCGAGCGGAAAGATTTGCCAACGGCGCTGCCGAAGGGTTTTTGTCTGTGGCCCCAGATTTGCCCGGACGGCTCAGCGAGCCGTCCCCACCTGGCGCCTGCCTGGCTATGTTTCCGGGGAGCCCACGCCGTCGGGCCGCGGCTACATAATTAATTAACGGGCTCCAGCCTCCCGGCGAGCAAAAGATTTCTGAAACAATTCCCCTTCCCAGTTCGTTGTTGGGGTGGAAACATGATTCGGGAACTGGAATTCCAGATTTTGTGCAAGCGGCATGGCAATGATGTCTTTCGCTATGCGCTCTCCTTGCTGGGAAACCAGACGGACGCCGAGGACGCAACCCAGGAAGTGTTGCTCCGGCTCTGGAATCATCTGCCCCGCCTGGGCATTTTTCATGTCAAGGGATGGCTCTTCCGAACCACGCGAAATTACTGCCTCGACCAGCTCCGGGGTCGCTCCCGCCAAGCTGGCGGATCCTTTGGCGAGGATGAGATTCCCGAGGATTGGCCTGATGAGCTGGCGATTGATCCCGGGGTGGCGGCGGATTCCAAGCTTCGTCTCGAGCAGGCTCGCAATGTCTTGCTCAAATTGCCGGAGACTCTTCGCAGTGTCTTCGTTCTTTATGAGGTGAACGGCCTGCGCTACCGGGAAATCGCCGAGACGCTCGACATTCCCCTCAACACGGTGAAGACGCACTTGTTGCGCGCCCGCGAAAAGCTGTCGCAGCTTGTGCTCAAGGAGGAAACATGGACGACCCACTGCAAGGACTAATCCGCGAATTGCGGAGTCAAAAATGCCCGCCGACGGTGCTTGACCGGGTCGCCGGGCGCATTGCCCGCGAGAGAAACACGGGCCGCCTTCACCGGCCCCGGTGGGCCGTTGCCATGAGTCTCGTGGCCGTATTGGCGCTCGGCATGATTGCCGTCTGGCGCCAGCCTTCGCCTCGAATCAATCCCGGGACTGTGGCGGCAAACACGCGGGCGCAACGCGCCCTCGTCGCCCGCCAGGCGGAGGTCACCTTGGCCTCCATTGGCCATGCCTTGATCGAGGCCGCGGCCCGCACTGAAAACATCATTTCCAAGAGAGACCGTTCCGCTGTCGCGGAATGATCTCCAAGTCGTAAAAATCAAAGTCACCCAACCAAAATGATTATGAAAAAACTCGTCTTCATCCTGGCGCTCGCCTTCCTCGGCGCTGGACCCGCGCGCCTTCTGGCGGAAACCAGCGTGGAAAAGGATCCCGCCTATCTGGCCATTGACCAGGCCATCGATCTGAAGGCCATTCGACCCGGGGTAAACGTCAACCTGCCGCGCTTCCTCTTGCAGGACGCGCTTTCCGATTTGAATGGCGGGACAAACGATCCGCTCGCCAAAACCGGCATCAATCTGGCCGACCTGGTGAAGGACGTGAAGCTCATCCGCCTGGTGATCATCGAGGCCAGCAAAACCAACCGGGACGCGGTGGAGAAAGGTGTCGCCGCGTTGCGCGCCACGCTCGATTCCAAATGGACGCCGGTCGCTGTGTTGCCGGACGAAAATATTGGCATCTACGCCTTGGGCGACCCCTCGGGGGAATCGATGGCGGGCTTGGCCGTGCTGGTCCACGATGGCGGCGACACCATCATCGCCAATATTGTCGGCCGCGTATCCCTCGGGAAAATCATCAAAATCGCCTCGAACATGAACAAAATCCCCAAGGATCTGCTGAAAAAGCTGGCCTCAGCCGGCGGCCCCGCGGATGACAAGAAGGGGGACAAACCCGTGGACAAATCAGTGCCGGAACCCCCGCCCGTTCAGAAGGAAGAAAAGGCCGCGAAGTAAGCCAACGCGACGCTCGTTTACATCAAACAAATTTCCGAGCCACCGGTGCCAAACGGGCCGGTGGCTTTTTTCTTTTGTGGACGAATCCACAGGCGAGAACGCATCCCTCGCACCTCGACACCAGGCACGAGGAGGCCATCGATGCCTGGCGCGCATTGGCACACGACTTTTGGCCCAAGGTGACAAAGGTGCGCGAAATCGACCAACATCACACGGCACGTTGCACGCCTGGCCGGACGGGACCGACAGGCCAGTGTTTTTTCGGCACGTTTTCCCAGATCACTTTTCGCTCAGGCGCGGACAGGCCAGGACCGGCGGCGGTCAGGATCGTCTTCAAGTAAAACTCCGCCCGCTCCTTTTCCGTCGCGTACACCAGAAGACGGGTATTGGCCAGCGGAGGAATGGGAAAATCCGCCGGGAAACACGCCAGCCAGGCGCGGCAGTCCGGGCACGGCCACTCCAGCGCGACCAGTTGCCCCAGCGTGGCGCTGAAGGAATTGATGGCCCACTCGGCATGCTTGCCGGTCGGCCGCACCAGGTTGAGCGCGGCGGCGAAATGCCGCCAGGCATCCTCCTTTTGGCCCCGCTCCGCCGCGAGCAAGCCAAGCCCGTAGCGCGCCTCCGGGCAGTACTCGGACTCCAGCGCCCGCTCGTAATAGCCCGCCGCCTTTTCCGGTTGGCGCGCCATCAGATAGAGCCGCCCGATCCTCACCAAGTCCTCCGGGGTGTTGCGCTCCGCCTCGAAGAACGCCATCCACTCCGCCGCTTTCTCCAGCTCACGGGACAAAAAATGGAACCGCGCCTTGGCCAGCATTAGTTCCGGATCCTTCCGCAACTCCTCGCCCAGCGCGACCAATTGCTCCCCGGCCTCCGCGAGATGCCCCACGTCCAGCAGCAGGGTGAGAAAAAACTCGCGTTGCGCCCGGCTCCCGGGGGCAAGCGAGCAGGCCCGGCGGGCGTTCGGAATGGCGCTCTGCATCTTGCCGCGCCGGTACTGGCAAAGAGCAAGGAGCGCCAGCAAAGTCGGCTCGTCCAAACGTCCCGCCCGGGCGCGGTTGAGGCTCGCCTCCGCAGCGGCCCAATTTCCCCGGGAAATCATCGCCCAAGCGAGACTCCAGTTAGTGGAGACGCCGCGCAGACCGGTGGTCCGGCGCAACGCGTCAAAAGCCCAGTTCACCAAATCGTCCTGGTGGAAGAACCCCGCGCTGACCAGAACCGCGAGGATTCCCTCGATGTTGTCCTTGTCAAGTCGTGTGGCTCGCAGCCCGGCAACCTGGGCGCGCTGGTAATCGCATTGCGCCAGCGCGATGATAGCCTCCTCCCCCGCCACTTTTGCGCGGCGACGTTTTCTTGGCTCTTTGGCGATGATGGCATCCAGTTCCTTTTCCAATGAGGCCGTCTTTTCCTTGTCCCAGGCCGGACCATTCCGCCACGCGGCCAGCAGCGCATCATAGTCCGGAATGGGCAACACGAATTTCTCTTTGTAGCGGCCCCACAGTATCAGCCAAATGCCAGCTGCCAGTGAGAGGATAAAAATCAATATCCCTTCCCCAACCGATCCGGAAACAAGCGTGAACAGCGCAAAAAGCCCTCCCCCGAGGAGCGCCAACACGCCCACGCTTTGCCAGAGCCGGAAATAGGTCAGCCCGCCCTTTCCCAGGTTCCACTTTCCCAAGGACTCGGTGTCCCTCTCCTCGGCTTCCGCCGCCACGCGCTGGATTTCCTGGACCAACTTTTCCGCCACCTCGTCCGGGCGTTCCAGCAACACCAGCGCGGAGGTCGCGTTCCGCGGTTTGGTCGCGGCGGTGACAGGCAACGCGGCCAGCCGGTCGCCCAGCAGAGGATGCGTGGCGTACGGATTGAAGACCCCCGCGCTTTGCTGGACCGCCACGCGGTCCCAGCCGGTGGTAAATTCCTCGACCAGCCAGCGGGTGAAGCTGGCGCCGCGATGCACTTGGGCCACCCGCTCCCGCCACGGCAACCGGGCGGCGACATTCGCGAGGTGCGCCACCTTGTTCAATGTTTCGCGATAGATAACGGCGCCGGTCAACTCGGCGGCCTTGGCGTCCGCCTCAAACTCGTCCTGGCGGGAACCGGCTGCGAACTGCCGCGCCGTCAGCCGCGCCAGCCAGTCCGCGATGGCGGCGAGCAGGTTGGCGAGACTGTCCGGGCGGCCGCCCCGCTCCCAGGCGTCCGCCTCCGCCGAAAGCCGGGCGGCGAGACTGCCAATTCGATCCAAGCCACCGCCCACCCAGCGGCGAAGACCGCGCTGGACCAGTTTGGCGTGGGCCATCTCGTGCGCCATGACCGCCTCGAACTCGGAGATGGCAAGCCCGGCAAGGAGGTCAAAGCCGGTCGTGAGCACCACCTTCCCGGAACCGCGGCGAAACCCGCTCATGCGCACCGAGGCGTTCACCTCCATCGTCACGCGAATCTCGTCCGGCTCGGGAATTTCGAGCTGGCGTCCCAAACGCTGGAGCATGGCCTGCAATTCGGGCGCCTCCTCCTTGCGCAAGCGCAGGTGGAACTCGGCGCTTTTTTCCAGCCACAAAGAGCGGAAGAAATGGACGAGCAGCCGCGAGTGGCATTGCACGAATGGAACAACCAGGCGAGAGGCTCCAACCCGGACCGCGCCGAGGACCAGCAGGACCTCCAACCCCAACAGCGCCACCAAGAAGAGGATGGAAAGGAGAACAAAAAGGTACGCCACCAAAATGGTGAAACCCGCGCCCGAGGCGACCGCGGCCTTCGCCGTTCCTGTCAGGGGCCGCTCCGTGATCTCCAAGCTCATGCGCTTTCCTCGGTCCCATTCGGGCACGCCTCCGGGAGCAGGATCAAGCCAAATGCTCCGCCGCTGTGCTCCGCCTCGCCCGACTTTTATGCCGAGATAACCAAAATCACTTCGGACTACTCGCCCATTTCCTTAAGCCACCACATTGCCCAGACCTCAAAGAGCCCGGGCGCGGTAGAAAACAACGGGCGCGGTGACTGGATCGACCAAGATCGCCATTCCACTGCTTCCGGCCACGTCTTGCGCTACTTTTTCCCAGGTGACGAAGTCGGTGGTTTTGTCAATTTCGACGGCTTGCCCAGGCTGGTGAACGCATTCGATTCGCACACGCGCTCCGTCCGGAGTGACCCCTTTGAGAACACTCACCACATCAATCTTCAACGACGGACGGCCATCCCAGCGGACATTCTGGATTTCGCCCGCCAATTGCACTGTCAGCCCAAACACCCCGCCACTGGTTCCCAAAGTCCCGAAACCGGCCTGCACATTCGCCGCAAGTGTGACCAGCGAACTCGCGCCGGGCCGACGCTCAAAATCGTAGGTGTCGGTCAACCGCCCTTCCACGCGAACGCGGTCGGCAAGGTCCCGGACCACCACGAATTTGGCCCCAGCGAGCGAGGCGAAGTGGAACGAGTAATAGAGATCGGTGTCCAGCGTCCACGCGTCCCCCGCAGAGTCGCTGGCCGGAAACTCGATAAAACTTGGGTCGGCGGCGGAGAAAAGGGGCGCCTCAAAACTGGTTTCGCCGCGCCCGAAGGCCGCCTGCATGCTCGCGGCTTCCCGCGCGATGGCGTTCATCACGATCTTCTTGAGCGCCACCGATTGGCAAATCCGCGCCGCGACATCCGATGTGCCGGCAAACTCATACTGCGGGACCAAGGCCGTGCCATCGGTCTGGCGCAACACGCCGGTGTTTTGATCCAGGTCGCGATCCGGATGCACCAGCGCGGCCGGCAACGACGCGGAGCCATCTGGGGCCTTGCCCGAGAGAAAGGCGCTCAGCAAGCGGGTCGCGGTCGGCAATGGAAAACTCCCCGCCCCCACCGTCGTGATGAGGCGCAAACTCGAGACCGCGCCAGTGTAACCGGTCTTGCCGATAATCGCGAACTGCCCGTCCGCGTGCACCAGGCTCTCGCCTGCCGAGACGGCGCCGTCATTGTCCAAATCCACCCACGCGACGACCTCGGCGTCCAGTTCGCCGCCGGTAAACGGCGTCTCCAAGCTGGCAACGCCAGCCACCGGTTTGGCCGACGCC
The DNA here is from genome assembly GCA_964566745.1 of uncultured Verrucomicrobiota bacterium. GTDB lineage: Bacteria > Verrucomicrobiota > Verrucomicrobiia > Limisphaerales > CAZMLP01 > CAZMLP01. The sequence continues at coordinate 15,179 of CAZMLP010000222.1, forward strand.
AAGACCGTGGTTCCGTCGTCCGATCGGCGAAGCTGCACTTGCACACGATCTGCGAGCGTTGGGTCGGCAGAGTCGAGGGCGATCTCCGCTTTAACACGCGCCACGGCATCCGCGCGCGTTGCCATGACGATCCGGCCCAATTCCGCGCCCGTGCTTCCCGGCCCCCGATTGTTCGCGGAATTCACGGGCAAGCCGTTGAAGTCATCCCCCGGAAATTGGTCTGACCAAATGCGCGCAATTTTCAGCGTGACCTCCGCGCCCTTTGCCACCGTCCCCGCCAAAACGCCCAAACAAACCGCCGTGAGAAAGGCCACGCGCAGGTCGCGACGGAACCACCGCGTTCGCGCGATGCTGGTCACGATCACAAATCACCCCCGCTCAACGAAAAATTCAACTGGCCCGCCAAGCGTTGCTCGCGAATGCCGTAAAGGCCGGCCAGTTGCCGCGCCGCCTCCGCCTTCGCCGCGCGCATTGATTCACTCTGCCCGCGCCGTGTCGCCACGATCATCAAGTTCTTGCTGGTATGCTCGGGCGAGATGAACTCGAACACCCGCGTCTCATACCCCGCCCATTCCAGCAAGGCCGCGCGCAACGCGTCCGTGACGAACTCCGCCTGCCGCTCGCGGAGGATCCCATGGCGCAGCGTGGACGCCAGCGCGGGCGGCGGGACCAGTCGCGGCCGCAATTCCTTGTGGCAACACGGCGCCGCGAGAATCACCGCCGCGCCCGCCTGAATCCCTTTCGCGAGCGCGTCATCCGTGGCGGTGTCGCAGGCATGCAACGCCACCAGCACGTCCGTTTTTTCCAGCGCCGCGCCCTCGATTGTCCCTTGCTCGAAACGCAAACCCGTCAGCCCGTTCTCCCTGGCGGCACGGTTGCAGAGTTCCACCAATTCTGCGCGCGCCTCGATGCCCGTGACTTTCGCCTCCGGCCAGCCCGCGCCGGTGAGACAAGTATAAGCCGCGAAAGTCAGGTAGCCTTTGCCACACCCCATGTCCACCAGGCGCAATTCGGGCCGGGACAAAGTATCCAACTCACCTATCTGGTGCCCCAGCAACTCCACAAATTTATTAATCTGCCGGAACTTCGCCTCCATCCCTTTCGCCACTTGGCCATCACCGGTGGTCACAGCCAAGTCCCGCAGCCAGCCGGCTTGCGCGGCGGGAATGGCCCGTTGCCGCGCGCGATCATGCCGCGTGTCCGCCGGGGCGGCATGCGCGGGTTTGCCGAGAATGAGGCGCGCCCCCGCGCGTCCGCGAAAGCGCAACTCGGCAGACAGCTTGGTGGTGAACAGATGGGCGCTGTGAAATTCACGTCCGAGCATCTCGCGCAGCAACGCAAAACCTTCCTCCGGCGCCAGGTTCTTCGTGATGTCCCGCGTGGCGTGGCGATAGACAAACGAGAGTCGCGGCCCGGCCGGGAGCGTCACGGGGCGCGCGTGCAGGTTCTTCAAGCCCGCCTCGCCCCCGCGATAATCGCCCAGCGTCAGTTTCACCAGGGTCCCCTCGCGCCAGGCGTCGCGGGCAAGGTCCACCCAGCGGCTTACGGCGTCGGGGGTTGAATTGCTCATGGCGGAACCATTCCCGGACCATGCGCCGGATGCAACCCGCTTGTCATGGCGACGCCAGAATCAATCGAACCTCGCCCGCTACTTCTTGTCAAAGACCGGGACACCCTGGCCGCCGGGAGGAGAGTTTCTGGCTTGCAAGGCGGCGGTGAATCCATGAGTTTGGATTCCATCCGTTGCCACGCGCGGCACGAACGTTGCTGCGCTGAACGTTGAATTATTGTGCTTTCGAACACGTTTGATCGTCACGTCAAGTTCAACCAAATCTTTTGGTTTGGAGTGATCGGTGTCGTTTGTCTTGCGCTTGGCTACCTGCTCGCCTGGGCGTCATGGATGGTGTTCATGACGGCGGCGGCCGGCTTCTGGCTCATCACGCTTCCCTATCACAGCCGGATTGCCACTTATCTTTCGGTGGCCACGTTCACCTCGGCCCTGATCTTGCCATACTTTCCGGGGCGGCCCTACATGTGGGAGTTCGCCGGATTGCTCGGCTGGACCGGCATGATAGTCACGGTAAGCCTGCGGCAATACTCGCCCAATTTCGCCAAGCTGGTGCAGGCCAATATTTGGTTGTTTCTCGGTCTGGCGGGATATTGCGCCGTTCTGCTGGTCACCATGTTCTACCGCGGCATCGGGTTTCGCCTCTTGGGCAATGAGTTGATGGGCGGCCGATTTTACTTTCAACAACTGATTTGCTCGATCTTTCCGCTGCTCTTCACCATGGTGACCTTGGAGGAAAAAATGGTCTCGCGGCTCTTTTTCGCGCAATGCATCCTGACCTCCACCTACCTGGTGTCCGACTTTATTTTCTCGATCGCCCCCCAGGCGCTCATCTTCCTGCTCCAGTTCTTTGAGTTGCCCGGGGACGCGCTCAACTTCGAGGGGCTGGCGCGCAGTCACGGTATTCGCCGCTTCCAGTCACTTTACATCGTCGGCACGGGTGTCATTTACGTGCTTATGGCCCGCTTTCCGTTGTCCGAGTTTTTCGGGTTTCGCGGGTTGGTTCTCCTGCCGGTGTCACTCGGCGTTTTCGGCATCGGTTTGTTGAGCGGCCACCGGTTCCTGTTTTTCATCGTCAGCATGGTCGGGTTGCAAGTCGCTTTCACCCAGCGGTTCATCAATTTCAAAAATGCCATGGTCGGCCTGGTCATGCTCGGCACGGGGCTGTTTTTCGCCTACGGCTACGCGGATCAAATGCCGCTGGCGGCGCAACGCGCCCTGGCTGTGCTTCCGGGCATCCAGGTGCAATCCGACGCCCGCGCGGACGGCTTGGCGACGCTCGACGGTCGCGCCATGCTTCGCAGCATTGGCTGGAAAATGGCCCCGGATTACTTCTGGATCGGTCGCGGCTTCGGCCAGTTCAGCAGCGATTACTCGCTCTATTGGGACCCGTCCGGCATCAATTACCATCTGAACCAGGGCCGCTTCTTCAACGGTTTTATCGGATTACTGGTGAACACCGGCTTCTTCGGCACTTTGTTCATGCTCATGTTTCTGGCCTCGGGAAGCTGGCTTTCGGTGAAGATCATGGCGCGTGTCCGGCGATTCCGGTATGAGGACGTTTTCTCACGGGTCTCTTCCCTGCTCGCCGGCTTGTGGGTGGCCAACGTGATCTCGTTTCTGTTCCTGCACGGGGACAGCGAATACGCCATGAAGACTTTTTCTCTACAGGCCGGTTTGCTGATCACTTGCAATCACCTCCTCGCGCAACGGGAATCCCAACCGGCGGAGGTCCCGCTGGCTTCCGAGCCAGCATCTTTGACCGCGCCAGTGGCGGATCCCTCGCCCGCATGACGCCTCTCGCCGGCTTGGCTTGAAGTAATCCCGCCCCAATGGACCGCCCCGAAGTCCCCGGTCGCTCCTGGCCCGCCAGAATTGGCCACACGCTGGCGTGGTTCTTTTCCGCCACTGGTTTGCGAACGACCAAATCCCCTTTGCAACGGGCTTCCTTCCTTCGCGACGCGCCATGAGGATTTATCATCTGGTCGGTTCGCAAGAGGATGTCGGCGGTGTGCTGACCGTTATTCGCTCGATTCAGGAGGCCTCGGCAGTCTGGGGCTGGCAGCATGTGACCGGGGTTCACGACGACTATCGGGAAACCCGCCGGCCCGCCCTCACTTATAAACGCAGTCCTTTTCTCCTCGGGGAATCCCCGTCTTACCTCAAGATGGTGCGTTCATCGATCCGCGCCTTTCTCGAGTTCAAGCGCGATCCCGACCAGAGCAAGTTCGACGTGCTGCACTTTCATTCGCGCGGAACCTTGCCGATGGCGGTGCTCACCGCCTCCTGGCTGAAACGCCCGGTGGTCACCACGATTCACTGCCTTCCCAATCAGAAGCGTCTCTATCAATGGGTCGTGCACCGGCCGCGAGTCCACGCTGTGTGCGTTTCCCGGTTCGTCGCCAGCCATCTGCAATTGGCGGACGATCCACGCGTGCGGGTCATTTCCGCCTGCTGCCGCGACTCCTTCTTTCAGGGCGATCTGGCCCGGCGGCGTTATGTTCCCGGCGGTTCCGAGCCGCTCAAGCTTGCAAGCATCGGCAACATTGTGCGGTGGAAGAAATGGGACTTGGCGATCCAAGGCATCGCCGAATTGCCCTCCGAAGATCGCCGCCGTGTCCAGTTCACGTTGTGGGGTCCAACGCAAAGTGACGATGATTCCCGGCAGTTTGAACGCGAGATGCGCGAACTGGTTGCGCGGCACAAACTGGAGGGCGCGGTCCATCTTCCCGGCAGCGCCCCCTCGGTGGTGGAGGCGTTGCGTGAAACGGACTGGGTCATTCATCCCACGTTCCACGAGCCGTGCGCTGTCTCGGTCATCGAGGCGCTGGCCACCGGCGTTCCCGTCTTGCCGCCCACCGGCGGCGGACCTGTTGAAATCACCGGCCCCGGAAGTCTCTCCTTCACGCCGGACGACCCGCGCGACCTCGCCCGCCAAATTCAGCGCATCCTGAAGGGCGAATTCAGGGCAAAATCCCCGGCGGACTTGCGCGAGTCCGTCCGCCACCGCTCGGCCACCGGGGTTGCCCGGCAATATGGGGAATTGTATGATTTGGTGACGCGTCGCCCCTCGTGACGCACGTTCCTTGCGCGCATGAAACTCCTCGTCTTCGCCCACACGCCGCCACCGCATCATGGGCAGAGTTTCATGGTGAAGATGCTGCTCGATCACCTGCGCGAAGACTCGCGTTTCGAGTGCCATCATGTGGACGCCCGGTTCTCCGACGAGGTGGGCCAGATTGGCCAGGCGAGCCTTGGTAAAATCAAGCGCGCGCTGAAGTTCTCTCTCGCCGCCATTCGCCTGCGATTTCGTCACCGGGTCACCACTTTTTACTATGTGCCCGCTTCGGCCACCCGCGCCGCAATGTACCGGGATTGGGTCGTGATGGCGCTCTGCCGCCCGTTTTTCTCCAAATTCATTTTTCACTGGCACTCGGCGGGGTTGGCGGATTGGTTAATCAATTCCGCGCGTCCCTGGGAACGCGCCATCACCCGTTTCTTATTGCGTCGTCCCGCGCTTTGCATCGTGCTCGCGGAAAATCTGCGCCACGACGCGGAGTTCCTGAACGCCAGACGTGTCGAGGTCATTCCCAACGGCCTGCCGGATCCTTGCCCTCAGTTCTGGTCCACCCTGGCCCCCGCGCGCCAGGCGCGGCTGGCGGAGTTGCGCGCACTCATGGCGGGACAACCGGGTTCGGCCTCCCCCTCGACCAGGCCACCCGTTTTTCGCGTGCTCTTTCTCAGCCTGTGCATGCGGGAGAAGGGCCTGTTCGACGCCGTGGAGGCCATTGCTCTTGCGAATCGCCAGCTCACCGCGAGCGGTCACGCGTTGCGGATGCAACTGATCGTCGCGGGGAAATTCTATCTTGAAACCGGACGTGTCGAGTTCGAGCAACGCGTCGCGCAACCTGACTTGAACGGCTCGGCTCCAGCGGACGCGCCGGTGGCAAGTTATCGCGGGTTTGTTTCCGGCGAAACGAAGGGCGCCTTGTTCCGCGAGGCGGACTGCTTTTGTTTCCCGTCCTACTATCCGATGGAAGGCCATCCTGTGAGTGTCGTGGAAGCCCTTGCCCACGGTCTTCCCGTCGTGGCCTCGCGTTGGCGCGCGCTGCCGGATTTGTTCCCGGAGAATTATCCCGGGCTGGTGAATCCAAAGGCTCCGGAAGAGCTCGCGGCCAAGTTGCTCGAGTTCGTGACGCTGGGCGCCGGAGCGGAATTGCGCCGGCGCTACGAGGCGCTATACTGGGAGGCCAGTTACATTGAGCGCATGAAAGCAGCTCTTTTGCAGGTCGAGCATGAGCGCGCCTGACTCCGCCAACGGTTTCTCGCCCGTCGCCTCGCCGTCGCCGGAACGTGTCGCCGCGTTCACCGGTCCGGACAATTACGCCGATCCGGCCGCAGTGCAATCGGTCGTGAATGCCGCCCTCGCCGCGCTCGAACTGGACCCCGCTTTCATCCGCCCCGGCGACCGGGTGGTGCTTAAGCCCAATTGGGTGAAGGAGCACGACGAGCGTCATCCCGGACCAAATCAATGGGAGCACGTTGTCACGCACCCCGCGGTGATCGAGGCGGTAATCCGGTGGGTCGCCCCAAAACTGGCGGGACGCGGCTCGATCACCATTTGCGACGCGCCGCAGACCGACTCCTCGTTCGCCAAGTTGCGCGATTATTGCCAGCTTGACGCGATGATCGACCGCTGCCGTCGCGCGTTCCCCGGTCCGGTGATCGCGTTGCTCGATCTGCGCCCCGAGGAGTGGCACGCCGTCGACGGGGTGACCGTCAGCAAAACCGCGCTGCCCGGCGATCCGCTCGGCAGCACCCACGCGCAACTGAACGAGGCGAGCGAGTTCGTCGGTTATCACGGTTGCGGCCAGCTTTACGGCGCCAGCTATGACATGGCGGAGACCAACTCGCGCCACGCGGGAACCCGCCACGAGTACATGCTCTGTCGCACGCCGATGGAAGCCGATGTGCTGATCAACCTGCCCAAGTTGAAGACGCACAAAAAAGTCGGCATCACGTGCGCGCTAAAAAACCTGGTCGGCATCAACGCCAACAAGAACTGGCTGCCGCATCACACCGAGGGCACGCCGGATCGCGGTGGCGACCAGTTCCCCGTCGCGACCGCCAAGGCCAGGCTCGAGCACTCGTGGCTGGGCACAATCAAACGGGGCCTCAAGAACCGCCCCGCGCTCTCGCGCCTGTTCGTGCCGGTGAAAAAAATCGGGCGCGTCATCTTTGGGGACACGCAAAAGGTGGTGCGCTCCGGCAACTGGCATGGCAACGACACCTGCTGGCGAATGGTGCTGGACTTGAACAAGTGCCTTTTCTTTTTTGATGGCGAGGGTAAACGGCGCCATCGGCCGATCCGTTACCTCGCGGTGGTCGATGGAATTGTGGGTGGCGAGGGCAACGGCCCGATGGCGCCGGACCGCAAGCCGTGCGGCGTGATCATCGCCGGCACGCATCCGCTGGCGGTCGATTCTGTCGCCGCCACATTGATGGGCTTCGACTGGCGGCGCATTCGCATGTTGAATCACGCCTTCGCCATGCGCGCCCTGAACTTCGCGCCATTCGCCGCGAGTGACATCACCGTGCTCTCCAGCAAACCCGCCTGGCAGGGAAAACTCGAGGCCCTCGGCGAGACGTTTCAGTTTCGCCCGCACTTCGGCTGGACTGGCGCGATCGAAAACCCGCGCAAGGCGCTCGCGGTCTGATTGCTGCCGGTCACCGCGGAGTCGCGGAGACGGCGGGTGCGGGCACTTGTGATCTGGAAACACAAGATTTCAGTCATTGAACCCCGTCTTCGCATCCCGGCGGCTTTTCATTGGGGCCATTTGCGGAAAACGTGTCGCTTTTCACTTCTGTTTTCCCAAAGATCGCCCCACGACGTTCGCCCGAAAATGAGTCTCGAAGACACGCTTTATCCGCTGCTCTCGGTTTACGAGCGGATGCCGCGCGGCCTGAAGCACGCGCTCGGCGCGGCGTATCGCCGGCTGCCGGCCGGATGGCGTTTCGGCGCGCGTTACGGCGAGTTTCGGCAACTCACGGAGGAGGTCGAGTCGTGGTCCGTCGAGCAAATCCGCGAGTATCAATTCAAGCAACTGCGCGCCTCGCTGGCCCGGGCTGAGAACGATTGCCCCTTCTACCAGCGCCGCTTTGCCCAGGCGCAATTTCAGACCTACAAGCTCAAGAGCATTGAGGAATTGAGCCAGTGTCCAATGCTCACCAAGCAAGACGTGGTGGAGAACCTGCCCGACATGGTCTCGACCGCGCTGCCGAAAAAGCAGCGCCTCTACATCACGACCGGGGGATCGACTGGCGTGCCGGTCGGCTTTTATTTACAGCGCGGAGTGAGCCGACCAAAGGAACAGGCGTTTCTCGAGGCGCAGTGGAAACGCGGTGGTTACTTCGACGGCGCGCGGCTCGTCGTGATTCGCGGCCATGTCACGAGCGATCGCGCGGGCGGCCCCATCGCCAGCTACGACGCCACGCGTGACTGGCTCATGCTTTCCTCGTATCACCTCACCGCCGAGCGCCTGCCGGAATACGTAGAGGCGATGGAGCAATTTAAGCCGGACCTGCTTCATATCTATCCCAGCGCCGCGCTTCAAATCGCCGAGTTTCTCGAACGAGCCGGGCAAGTTTGGCGGCTGCCGTTGCGGGGCATTTTGTGCGGTTCCGAGCGCCTTGCGCTGCCGCAGAAGCGTTTGCTTGAACGCGTCTTCAAATGCCGGGTCTATCGTTGGTATGGCCATTCCGAGCGCGTGGTGCTCGCAGCCGAGGGCCGCCACTCGGACCTGTTCTATTTCTGGCCGGTGTATGGCCTGGTTGAATTCGGCCCGCCGGACGAGGAAGGATTGCGCGAAGTGATCGGCACGTCGTTCCATAATCACGTGATGCCGTTGATTCGCTATCGCACCGGCGACTACGTTCGCCTTGCCGATCCGAAACGCGACGGCGATTTGGAGTTTCCCTGGCCGGCGGCGGTCGAGATTGCCGGGCGCGAGCAGGAATTTTTGGTGAGTGCCACCGGCCGGCGAATCTCGCTCACGGCGTTCAACATGCACGACGCGATTTTTGACAACCTCTACGCGGTGCAGTTCCATCAGGAGGAACCGGGCGTGGCGGAGTTTCGGTACGTGCCCGGGCCCGGGTTTCAGCGCTCGCGCCTCGAGACCATCGAGGCGGGCATCCGCCGCAAGCTTGGTGACGACTTTCGCGTCACGTTGCGCGAGGTGCGCGAAACAGAAAAAACCGCGCGCGGCAAGCACCGCTGGCTGGTAAGCAAGATTGCCTAATTGTGAAACAGATCGCCCAATACCAGGACGGCCGGCTGGAGTTGCAGGAAGTCCCGCTGCCGGTCGTGCCACCCGGCGGAATTCTTGTGCGCGCGACGCACTCGGTCATCAGCGTCGGCACGGAGAAAATGAAGGTCGAGCAGGCAAAGATGAACCTGCTGCAAAAGGCCCGCGCGCGCCCCGACCAGGTGCGCAAGGTCCTCGACTCGGCCCGCACACTCGGCTGGAAGGCCGCGCTCGAAAAAGTCCGCAACCGCCTTGAGTCGCCCTCGCCGCTCGGTTACAGCGCGGCGGGAATCGTCGCGGCGGTGGACCCGGCGAACACTCGTTTCCGCGTGGGGGACAATGTCGCGGTGGGCGGAGCCGAGTGCGCGTTTCACGCCGAATGGATCGCCGTGCCGGACATGCTCGCGGCTCCGGTGCCAACGGGTGTCCCCAACTGGCAGGCTGCTTACACCACCATCGCCAGCATCGCGCTGCAAACGGTGCGCCAGCTTGAACCAACGCTTGGCGAGCGTGTGCTGGTGATGGGGCAAGGCCTGGTGGGACTGCTCGTCACCTCGCTTCTGCGCGCGAACGGCGTGCGGGTGATGGCGGTGGACATTGCCGCCGGTCGCAAGTCCTACGCCGAGGCGATGGGCGCGGAGCAAGTCGTCATTCTCGGCCCGCAAAATCTCGCGAACGAGGTGCGCGCGTGGACGGAGGGTTATGGCGTGGACGCCGTGGTGCTCTGCACGGCGACGGCCAGCAACGCGCCAATCGAGCAATCCGCCGACGCCCTGCGCGACCGGGGCCGCATCGTGATCGTCGGGAACACCAAGGCCGACCTTGCGTGGAAGACGTTTTACGAGAAGGAACTCGACGTCCGCTACAGCCGCTCGTACGGCCCCGGGCGTTACGATCCTTCCTACGAGTGGGGCGGCGCGGATTACCCGCTGAACTACGTGCGCTGGACCGAGCAGCGGAACTTCGAGGCCTGCCTTCACTTGATGAAGACCGGCCAGCTCGATCTCGCTGCCATCACCACCCGGCGCGTCCCCTTTACGAGCGCGTTGGAGGTTTACAAAGATCTGCTCGCGGAGGGAAACCGCGATGTTGGCGTGGTGCTTGAATATCCGGTCCCGCGCGCGCCGGTGGGGGGAGAAAAACCTCCCGTTCTGGGCGAAGCTGCTTCGCCTGTCATCAGCCCCGCTCCGGCGCAGGCCGAGGCCCCCGCGACCCCACCGCCGCCCAAAGTCCCGCCGCAAAAACTGGCGCAGCGCGCCGTGCGGCTCGACGTCATCGGCGCCGGCAATTTTGCGCGCACGATGTTGCTGCCGCACCTGAAGGACAAGCTTCACTTCGGCACCATTGTCAACCAAACCGCCCTCAGCGCGAATCATGTGAGGACGAAGTTTGGTTTCGCCGAGGCGCTGACCGATTACAGTCTCCTGTTCCAACGCGCGGGCGCGCCCGCCGTGCCGGATTCCGGCATCGCCCTGGTGGTGGCGACACGTCATCACCTCCACGCGCCGATTGTAAAACGCGCGCTCGAGTTGAATCGCCACATCTTTGTTGAAAAACCACTGTGCCTCACGCGCGAGGAACTGGTGGAAATCGACACCGTTCAGGCGAAATCTCAAGGCTCGGTTCAAGTTGGTTTCAACCGCCGTTTCGCCGGGGCCAGTATCGAGCTGCGAAAACTGCTTGCGAACACCCCCGGACCCAAGAGCGCGAGCTATCGCGTAATGGCGGGCAAGCTCGATCCAGTTCATTGGTATGCGAACTATGCCGAGAGCGGCGGTCGCGTGCTGGGCGAGGCGTGCCATTTCCTCGATTATTTCTGCTTCCTGTTCGATTCAAAGCCAACGCGCGTCAGCGCGCAAACCGTCTGGCCCGCGACCGGCCGGCTGCCGTTCCCGGACAGCGTCACCGCGCAGGTCGAGTTCGCGGACGGCTCATCCGGCCAGTTAATCTACACTGCCGAGGGCGACACGAGCTGGCCAAAGGAACTTTGCACGGTGTACGGCGCCGGGTTCGTGGCGGAAATCGAGAATTTCCAGTCATTGGTGATTCATAAGGGACGCCGCGCCAAAAAGCACAAATACGGTGGCAAGGGCCACGCCGAGCAAATGGCGGCCTGGCTGGCGTTCTTGCAGGGCGAGGCGGCGCATCCGTTCCCGTATGAGCAAACACGCGCCAGCATGCGGCTCACCTTCGCGGTTTTGGAGTCAATCCAGACCGGCAAAGCAGTGGAGTTAGCATAATCCATGTCCAAGCTCGGCTGGTATTATCATCGGTTGCGCGCCATGAGCGCGGCGGAAATGGCCGCCCATCTGCGCAAGAAACTCCGGCAATCCGCCGATGCCAAAGGCCTGCCCGACTTCAGCGCGGTGAACCTGGGCGAGATGGCAAATTATCCAACCCTTCCGCAACCCGCTGACGCGCCGCCCGAGGTGCGCGCGGCTTTGCGCCGGGACGCCGACGCGATTCAGGGCGGCCACTGGTCCGCGTTCGGTCATTTGGATTTGCGGGTCGATGATCCGCCAAAGTGGCATAAGGATTATTTGGCCGGGCAGGACTTGGCGACGACCCGCTCCGCCTTTCAACTTAATCACCGTGAGTTGCCCCCGGGCGCGGACATCAAGCTCGTTTGGGAACTGAGCCGCTGGTATCCGCTCACGCGTCTCGCGATGGCCGCTTTTGTGCTCGGTGACGAACGTGCCGCGCGCAAATGTCTCGCCTGGCTCGTGGACTGGCATCAGCACAATCCACCTTACATCGGTTGGAACTGGACCAGCGCCCTCGAGGCTGGCATGCGTTTGATCCAGTTCACCTGGATCGACGCCCTGTTAAGCGCCGCGATGAAGCTGGGTGTCGCCGCGGACGAGTCACCCAAGCTTGCCCGACTCCGCCGCGACTTGCTGCCGCCGCATGTCTGGTTTTGCTCGCGTTATCAATCGTTCGGCTCCTCCGCGAACAACCATTTGCTGGGCGAGCTCACCGGCCTGATCCTCGCCACGGCCCGATGGCCGGAGCTGGAAAAAATCGATGCATCCCTGGCCGAATTGCACCTGCAATGGGAATACGAGGTTCTGGCGCAATTCGCCCCGGACGGGGGCAATCGCGAGCAGGCGCTGAACTATCAGCTTTTCTCGTGGGAATTTTGCTGGCACGCCCGCGCGGCGTTGCGCGCCGCAAAGCGGGCCGTCAAGCCAGATGTGTCCCTCACGCTGCTCACCGCCGCCACTTTCCTCACCACGGTTCAGACCGAGGAGGAGCCGTGGGACTACGGTGACTCGGACAGCGCCCACATGTTGCCGTTTTTCGTCGCGGAAGCCACCGCCGGCCAGGAATGGCGCTCGTGGATGATTCAGCGCGGGGAGAGCGCCGGCATCGAATACTGGCAGGGCGCGACCCGGGACTCGTTCACCACGGAGTTGAGCGCCGACCATGATTGGATCAACACCGAGACGTTTGACCTGCCGTTGCTCGCGAAAGTTTTCCCATTGCCGCCAAAGGATCCGCAGCTTGCCTGGCTGGTCTTTCCCGACAGCGGCCAGGCGGTGTGCCGCGCGGGGCGCTGGACGTTGCGTTGGGATTTGTCCCCGCTCGGCTATTTGAACACCGCCGCGCACGGCCATCTCGACGCGTTGCATCTCTCGCTGTGGCTCGACGGGCACGCCCTGGTGATTGATCCCGGCACCGGCGCCTATTACGCGGACAAGTCGTTGCGCGCGTGGCTGGCTTCGCGGAGCGCGCACAATTCGCCTTGCCCGGCGGGGCCGGAATGGCCGCGACGACTTGGCCCGTTTTTATGGGAGCAACATCACCGGCCACCCTCATGGCACGGTCCCGGCCAGCCCGCTGAAACCACGCTGGCGGCAAAATTCGATTTGCCCGGAGTTTCTTTCGAGCGGACGGTGACACTATCGCCGGATCAAACCCGTTGCGAGGTGACCGACCAGGTGGCCAGTGGCGCGACGGCGGAATTTTCCGTTCGCTGGCAGTTCGCGCCCGGCTCGGTGTTTGAGTTGCTCGCCGAGCGAAAGCTGCGGGTGACTCGCGAGGGCGTGTCAATTGAGGTCGAGGCGGGCATGGAATGGGCGGGAATTCACGTCGTCTCCACAAACGACCCGCGCCTGTTAAAGGCGGCGGCGGAAAATGATGCCGAGGCGCAATTGGCTGGCACAGTCTCGTCGGCGTTTCGCCACGTCGAATGGGCGCCGTTCATGAAATTGGTGGCGCGACCCCGTGCCGGCCAGTCTTGCGTTTTTCGCACCACCTTCCTACTTTCGCCCGCTGCATTTCGGAAATAACGCGCGTGGAAAAGAAGCCTGCCATTCTCATCATTGTGGAGAACCTGCCGGTGCCGTTGGACCGGCGGGTGTGGCAGGAATCGTGCGCGCTGCGCGACGCCGGCTACGAGGTGGTGGTGATTTGCCCGCAAATGCGTGGCTTCACCCAGCCGGAGGAAAAGCTCGACGGGATTCATATCTATCGGCACTGGATCAGTGACGAGGCGGGCGGGTTCGTCGGTTTCCTCGGCGAGTACGCCTCCGCGCTTTGGGGAGAGTTTCGGCTGGCGTGGAAAGTTTGGCGAAGGCACCGGCCCCGGCTAATTCATCTCTGCAACCCGCCCGATCTCCTCTTCCTGAACGCGCTGCCATTCAAATGGCTCTTCGGTGCCCGGGTGATTTTCGACGTGCACGATGTCTGGCCGGAGATGTTCGAGGCGAAGTTCGGCAAACGCGGCCTTTTCTATTGGGCCGTGCGCGCGGCGGAACGTTTGACCTTCGCCACCGCGGACGTGGTCATCGCGACAAACCGCTCGGTGCAACTCACCGCGCTTGAGCGCGGCGGAAAGGTTTCCTCGGAGGTCTTCATTGTCCGCACCGCGCCGAACATCGTCACTAGCTCCGCGCAACCGAATCCAAGCCTGCGCAAAGGTCGCAAGTATCTCGTCGGCTACGTCGGCGTGATGGGCAATGCCGATGGCGTGCAATATCTCATCGATGCCGCCGACCATATCGTCCACAAAATGGGCCGCACTGATGTGCAGTTTCTGCTCATGGGCAGCGGGCCGGAATGGGAAAATCTAAAGGCGCAGCGTGATCGTCTTGGCTTGGGAGAGTATGTCGATCTGCCCGGGCGCGTGACCAACGAGTTTCTGTTCTCCGCGTTGCAGACGATTGATCTCGGCGTCTCGTGCGATCCGATCAATCCCTACAACCACCACTGCACCATGAACAAGGTGCTGGAATACATGACGTTTGGAAAAGCGCAGGTGTTGTTCGACCTGCGCGAGGGGCGCGAAAGCGCAAAGGACGCGGCCGTGTATGTGCCGGAGAACTCCGCCGCCAGCCTGGGGGAGGCCATCGTCCGGACATTGGATGATCCCGCCGCCCGGGCCCGCATGGGCACGCTTGGGCGGGAACGCATGCGCGCCGAGTTGAATTGGGAGCGATCCGTCGAGCAATTGTTGCGAGCCTATGCCGCCGCGCTCGAATGACCCGCCTGGCGCCGCCAACGAGCCACCGCTCTGCGTGGATCTCGACGGCACTCTCCTCTGCCACGACTCCTTTCGCGCCACCCTCTGGATCTTCCTCCGCCGGTTCCCGTGGCGCGCGCCGCTGATTCTGCTCTGGTGGCGGCACGGCCGCGCTTGCGTCAAACGCAACATCGCCACCGCCATTTCCTATGACGTCTCCCGCTGGCAAGTGCACGCCGCGTTTCTTGAATTTCTCCGGGCTGAGCGCGCACGCGGCCGTCGCTTGATCCTGGCCAGCGGCACGGAGGAAAGCGTCGCGCGCCGGGTGGCGGAGCACATCGGCCTGTTTGACGAGGTCATTGCCAGCGACGGTGTGACCAACGTGACCGGCCCGCGCAAAACCGCGCGGCTGAACGCGCGCTTTGGCGAGAAAGGTTGGGATTACGCGGGCAACTCGCGGGTGGACCTGCCGGTGTG
>CAZMLP010000223.1:0-1690 GCA_964566745.1 uncultured Verrucomicrobiota bacterium
CATTGCCAGCATGCGTTTCCTCGACGCCATGGACTGGCGGGAGTTCGTGGAGGGCCTCAGCGTGGTGGAGCAGACGCTGCGCGGCGATCCTGCGGGCGTGCACGGGGAAATGGATTTTAGAACCCGCGACATGTACCGTCATGTGGTTGAGCGGGTCGCCCGTCACGGGAAAATCACGGAGAAAGAGGCGGCGCAACTGGCGGTCGGTCTTGCCCAACGCCACGCCGGCGGAACGGACTCGCGGACCGGACATATCGGTTACTACCTCTTGGGCGACGGCTTGGCGGAATTCGAGCGCGCGGCGGGCGCGCGGCTGCCCCTGCGGGCCTCGCTGGCCCGCTTGCTGCGCCGATTTCCCCTCCATTTTTATCTCGGTGGAATCGGCGGCGCCTCCCTGGGCATCGCGAGTTATTGCTGGCGCGCGCTCGCGGCCGCGCATTCGCCCCCGTGGCTGGCAATCACCATGACTTTGCTGGTTTTGGTTTGCGCCAGCCAGCTTGCCGTCGCGGTGATCAATTGGCTGGCCACGGTTATCCTGCGCCCGCACTCCCTTCCACGTCTCGACTTCGAGGAAGGAATTCCGGCGGAGCACTGCACGTTGGTTGTCATTCCCACCTTGCTCACCAGCCCGGCGGGCATCGACAACCTGATTGACGCGCTCGAGGTGCGGTATCTGGCCAACCGCGATGCGAACGTCTATTTCGGCTTGCTCACCGACTTTGCCGATGCCCCCACCGAGCACCTGCCGGCCGATCAGGCGCTGATTCGCCAGGCGCGGGAGGAAATCGAGACTTTAAACCAGCGGTATCGTTCGGACCGGCCCTGCATTTTTTACCTCTTTCACCGCCCCCGTCTGTGGAACGAAAAGGAGCAAGTCTGGATGGGATACGAGCGCAAGCGCGGCAAGCTGGCCGAGTTAAACCGTGTGTTGCGCGGCGGCATTCCGGAGAATTTTTCCGAGATCGTGGGGGATCTCTCCATCCTGCCGAGGGTCAAATATGTCATCACGCTGGACACCGACACGCAATTGCCCCGCGATGCCGCGCGGCAACTTGCGGGCACGATGGCCCACCCGCTCAACCGCCCGGCCTATGACCCGGCGCGCGGCCGGGTGGTGGACGGTTACACCATTCTGCAACCGCGGGTGGCGGTGAGCCTGCCGGGCGCGAGCCGTTCCCGTTTCGCAAAACTCTTCGCCGGTGACCCGGGAATTGATCCCTACACCCGGTCCGTCTCGGACGTGTACCAGGACCTCTTTCACGAGGGATCCTTCATTGGCAAAGGAATTTATGACGTGGACGCCTTCGAGCAGGCGTTAAGCGGCAAATTTCCCGAGAACCGCATTCTCAGTCACGATCTCATCGAGGGAAGTTATGCCCGCTCCGGGCTCGTGACCGATGTCCAGCTTTTCGAGGAATTTCCCGCCCGGTACATCGCGGACACCCGCCGGCGTCATCGCTGGATGCGCGGCGACTGGCAGATCGCCACCTGGCTGTTGCCGCGCGTGCCCGGCGCGGACGCGCGGCGCGTGGCCAATCCGCTCAGCGGGCTTTCCCGCTGGAAAATCTTCGACAATCTCCGTCGCAGTCTCGTGCCGGTCGCGGTTTTGGCCTTGCTGGTGATTGGCTGGATCGCAGCCCCCCGCCACGCCGTGCAATGGAGTTTGCTGGTCACCGGGATCATCTTCGCT
>CAZMLP010000224.1:0-9744 GCA_964566745.1 uncultured Verrucomicrobiota bacterium
GACGCGCTGTTGATCCTCGGCGACCTTTCACGTCTGCAAATTCGCGCGGACGTGGACGAGCAAAACGCGCCGCTGGTGGTGCCCGGCCAGCCAGCCACCGCGTTTCTCAAAGGCAGCTCCGACACCCCGATGAAACTCGAGTTCGTGCGGGTGGAACCTTATGTCATCCCCAAACGCACGCTCACTGGCGACAGCACCGAGCGCGTGGACACGCGTGTCTTGCAGATCATCTTCCGTCTCGAGAAACCGGAGTTTCCCGTCTATGTCGGCCAGCAAGTGGACGTGTTTATCCAACGGCCCGAAAACGCCGCCCGCCAAACCGCGCAGAAATAACACGCCGGTATCCTAAAACCTGGTTGCCCACGGAATGAACCTTATGAGCCGCATTTACCAGAAACTGGCCCTTGCCCTCGCGCTCCTCGCGGCGCCGCTTGTCCGCGCCGCCACGAGCACCAATGACACCGCCAGCCTTTTGGGCCGGCCACTGACGCTGGCCGAGTGCCTCGACATCGCGCTCCGCCAAAACAGCGCGATTCGCAAGGGCCAGGATGACCTGGAAGCCGCGCATGGCGTGGTGATCCAGACTCGCGCCATCGCCATCCCCAAGGTCCGCGCGGCGAGCCAGTACGGCATCGAGGAAAAGAGCGCCGTGGATCGCGTGCCGGTGCCATTCTTTAATTACGACGGCGACCAGCAGTGGTCCGCCTCGATCCGGGTCACCCAATCGATCTACGAGGGCGGTCGTATCCGCTCCTCCCTGCGCTCGGCCAGGCTCACCCGCGAGCAGGCCATCGCCAGTTACCAGACGGTGGTCGCCGACGCCTTGCTGGACGTGCGGATTTCCTATTACGACATTCTGCTGGCGGAGCAGCAAATCCTCGTGCAGGAGGCCTCGGTCAAACTTCTGCAAAACGAGCTGGAGGACAACAAGCGCCGCTTTGACGCGGGCACCGTGCCGCACTTCAACGTCCTGCGCGCCGAGGTGGAGCTGGCGAACGCCAAGCCAAAATTAATCCGCGCCCGCAACTCGCTGCGCGTGAACAAAAGCACGCTGGCCACCTTGCTCGCGATTCACTTGCCCAAGGAAGTCTGGCAGGACATCCCCCTCCAACTGGCCGGAAAACTGGAGGCCGCGCCTTACGAGATCGAGTTGCCGGTCGCCATTGGCAAGGCGCTGGAGCAACGGCCCGAGTTGTCGGTCCTGCGCCACACGGTGGATCTCCGCGCCGAGGCGGTGGTCAATGCCAGGGGCGGTTACAAGCCAAGCGTCCAATTGTTTGGCGGCTACGGCTCGCGCAGCTCGGCCTTTGACGACAACCTTTCCCATGACGTCTCAGGGTGGATGGCCGGCGGCCAGCTTTCCTGGGATATTTTCGACGGCAACCTCACGCGCGGCAAGATCCAGGAGGCCCGCGCGCTGCGCTCCAAGGCCGAGGAGGACCTCGCCGACAATTCGCGGAAAATCGAACTTGAGGTCCGCACCGCCCACTCGAACTTTATCGAGGCCCGCGAGGTTCTCGAGTCCCAGCAAAAGGTGGTCGAGGAGGCCGAGGAATCATTGCGCCTGGCCACCGCCCGCGCCGACGCCGGCACCGGCACGCAACTCGATGTGCTCAACGCGCAGACTTCCCTCACCGAGGCGCGCACCACGAACGTGCAGGCATTGCACGACTACCAAGTGACGCAGGCCCGGTTGGAGCGCGCCATCGGGCTGAACATTTTGCAAGCGGACAAGCTTCCCAAATAACTCGCCGACTGGCTGGTCCTCACAAATCAATCGTCAGTCCGCGCCCTCCCCCTTTCGCGGCATTTGTTGCCATTTTCATATTCCGCCCGGCCCATTCGTCGCCTTGATTTGCCTTGAATCGCCTGTATTTCGTGGCATTCGGCGTCCATTACGACCCTCTCTCAAACGGCTGGATTCTGTTAACGGGCTGTCATGCAACAGGCCCATGCCACCATTCAAGCCTTGATCGGGCTTGAATGGTTGGATTCTCTGGCGCGGTCGCGGTTCCCCCTCCAACTTCCCGCCCAATGCCAGCCTTGAAACGCCTTGAATCGGGCGGATTTCCCGCAAATTGAAGGCAGCGGGTGACACTGGAGTGCCTATGATTTGATGGCGAACCGGTGTCCCAGCCGATGTTAACCATTCCCGGCTTTCCTGCCCGGCGACCTGCCCCGAACTCATGTAAGTAAAATTACCAAAACCATGGCCGGATGTCCAGATCAATAGCAGATCCGCGGGCAAACTCTGCGGCCTCAAGATTAAGGATCGAATGACTGGTTGCTCTTTCCGGGGCAACCCTCAAGAGAAAGCGGCGGCCGGACTGGCCGCCGCTTTTGTTTAAAACTTTCCCCAGCCTCCGCTCACACCGCCCAGCCGGGACGATACTCGCGCTTCACGAATTGCGCGGCCTCGGGCGCGTTGAGCGCCCGCATGTTCGGGCCGTCCCATTCCAGACGCTTGCCCACCCGCAACGCCACGCAGCCGAGCAAGATGATCTCTGTGAGGTAGGCCGCGATGTCAAAATTCGAGTAAGCCTTGGGGCCACCCTTGCAGGCGTCAACCCATTCCTTGTAATGGCCCGGAGAGCGGGGAATCGACGGTGTCGGGTCCTGGAAGCCCGCGAAATCCTTTTGCGGGAGCAAGAACGATTGCGCGCCATAATCATCCGGCGAGAAGAGGTGCCCCTTGTCACCAATGAGCAGGCAGCCGCTCCCCGGCAGCTTGCGCGGCTTCGGAACGCCATCCTTGTCCTTGGTGGACTCGAGATAATCGAGCACGCGCCACGAGGTATCCTCGAACGGCTTCAGCCCGCCATCATACCAAAACAAAGTCACCGGCGGCATGCCCTCGCGCGCGGGAAACTCAAAGCGGATATTCGAGGCGCTTGGATAGGTCTCCTTGTTGATCACCGAGGACTCCGCCTCGATGCTCGTCGGATAGCCGAGCTTCAATGCGCGGAACGGCATGTTCGCCGTGTGGCACGCCATGTCGCCCAAGGCGCCGGTGCCGAAATCCTGCCAGCCGCGCCAGGCAAAATCGTGATAAACTTTCTCCTTGTAGGGACGCATCGGCGCCGGGCCGATCCAAATATCCCAATCCAGCGTGGACGGCACCGGATCCTCACCGGGCGGGCGGCCAATGCCCTGCGGCCAGATGGGCCGGTTGCTCCAGACATGCACCTGCCGCACGGCGCCGATGGCCCCGGATTGAATCAACTCGACCGAGCGGCGCAACCCATTCTCCGCGCTCCCCTGGTTGCCCATCTGCGTCGCGACCTTGTACTCGGTGGCGGCCTGGCGCAGCGAGCGCGCCTCGGAGACGGAGTGAGTCAACGGTTTTTGAACATAAACGTGCTTGCCCAGCTTCATGGCGCGAAGGGCGGCCGGGGCGTGATGATGATCCGGCGTGGCAACGATCACGGCGTCATATTCCTTCAGCTCGTCGAACATTTTGCGGTAATCCTGATACCGCTTGGCGCCCGGATATTTCTCGCCCCGGGCGGTGAGGGTTTTTTGATCCACATCGCACAAGGCCACGATGTTCTCGCCGAGTTTGGCGACCGAATCGGTATCGCTCGCCCCTTTGCCGCCCGCGCCCACCACGGCGACGTTCAGCTTGTTGTTCAAGTTCTGGCCCCGGACGATGTACGGGCCGGTGGCGAGGGCGGCGGCCCCGGCGGCAAGGGAGGAATATTTGAGAAAACGCCGGCGCGAAAGAGAGTTCTCCGGCGTGATTAACGGGCGAGGGTTATTCATGAGTTTTAACTACGCCCGCGCGCGGGACCCGGCAAGGAATTTCTCCTCACGCGCAAAATTTGTCGCCAAAATCACGGCTGCCACACCGCCCGGTAGAATCTTGCGCTCGATCCCGCGTTCGGATCGCGCAAAATTGCGGTCGTGTTGGCGCCGGCCAGGGTAATGTTTGTGAGGGTTAGCCAGTTTGTCGTCGCGGGGCTGTCCGTGTAGTCCACGCGATAGGATTGGCCGGACATGGCGGAGAGGGTGAGTTGGCCGGCTACGGCTGGATTGGCGTCCAAACGGATAACAGGATCGGATTGAAAAATGCGACCGACATTATCAACCGCCAGCAGCGTGCCATTCCCGCCGAGCAGCGCGAGGGAGCCAATCCGGAACGGCAGATCCTCCACCTGCCAGTTCAATCCGTCGGTGGAAAAATAAAGCGAAGTGAAACCCCGATCCACCACCACGAAGACGCCGTTGCACCAAGCCAACCCCCCAAAGGAACCGAGGTACGGCAGGGGGATTTCTCTCCAAGTCAGGCCATCGAGGGAGTAATAAATCGCACGGTTCCCGGGAGCCGCGACGAAACAACCGTTCCCGTACGTGATCGCAGTCAGTTGGTTCGTGAAACCAGTGTTGATGGCGTTCCACGTCGCGCCGTCCATGGAGCGAAGGATATACCCAGGGAAATTAATCGCGGCCAGGCGAATACCATTACCAGTGGCGATGTCGAGGGTATTGGCAGGCAGCTCCCCCCTCCTTTGCCAATGCACTCCGTCCGCGGAGGAGACGACACCGTTCACCGTGTTGTTACTGCCGGAAAAAAAGACGCCGTTCTGAAAAAGAAGATTGGACTCGCGCGGCAGAATGCTGGCGTCCCGCCGGGTCCACGTCACCGCGTCATCCGAGGTCCATATCCGGTTGAGATCGCCATAACCGATGTAGTGGCTCCGCCCGTAAATGATCTGGTTGGGAGGAAACGTGTGACCGGCGTTATCGGCAATGTCGAAATCACGCAGCGGCGTCCAAGTCACGGCATCGGTCGAGGCGAACAATCTTCCAAAAGAAAAATCACCGTAGAAAAACCAACCGTGCGCAAAAGCAATCAAGGCGCCCCCTGGGAACCCAATGTTAGAGGCTGTCCACGTGACACCGTTGGTGCTCCAAATGGAGAGACCGTGCCCCGCATTTCTTACAAAGCGGTTGTTTCCAAAAAAGGCAGTGGAGGACCCGTAAAAAATTGGATCGCTCTCCAATTGCCAATCCACGGCGTTGGTGGAGGTCAACACCTGGTTTTGCAAAAACCGGCTGCCGAAGGCCATATAGAGCGGCTTCCCGTCAACGATTCCACAGGTAATGCTGGTCAAATGAAAGGTGTAGATCCCCTCGGGGAAGAAGATGTACGGGGGAATTTCGGGTTCTGTGCGAGCGACTATCCAGTCAAATCCGTCAGTCGAAGTGAGAACCGTGCCGAATTCCCCCACGGCTATGATCGTTTGATTCCCTGGCGGTGGACTGGCAGAAACGGCGTTTAAGGAGACGGGGGCATCTTGCCGGTTCCAATGGCGGCCGTCTGCGGAGGTGAAAATGACATGATCCCCGACTGCCACAAAACGACCGTCGGCATACGTCACATCATTCAAATCCCTCAGCGAAAAATTATCTTCCAGCCGCAGATAATCCCAATGAAGATCATCCTCCGAGACGGCCACGGTTCCCTCCGCTCCCACGATCACGCTGGTCCCCCCACTCGAGGCGGCGCCGTGAAAATCTGCCGCCCAAGTCTCCGGATAGCGCAGATGCCAACGCTTCAATCCAATGTCCTGCGCCACGGCACTCGAATGGCCAAGGACGACTCTGGCGAGCAGGCAAAGCAGCAAACGACTGCACTTCATTTTTAGGGCGCGGTTGAATTCCTCTGAGGACGCCGTGAAAATCATACGCCTATATGATCCGGCTTCCAAATTTGGTTGTAGGCTAACACCAAGCTGTTGGTCAAACGCAAATCCACAGCGCTTTTGCGCCTTGCGCTTTTGTGCCCGCGCCCCATAAACAAGCCATGCCGACTGTTCCCCTTGCCGCCATTGTCCGCCACTGTGACCGCTTGTTGAGCACCGCCGAGTTCACCGATTGGGAGGGCGCGGTGAATGGCCTCCAAGTCGAGAACCACGGGCGCGTCTCGCGTGTCGCCGCGACAGTGGACGCCAGCCTCGCCACGATACGACTGGCGGTCGCGGCGAAAGCCGATTTGCTGGTCGTCCATCACGGTCTCTTCTGGAACAAAACGCATCCGTGGACGGGCAAGCGTTACGAGTTATTGCGCGAATTGCTCGGTCACAACATGGCCGTGTACAGCTCGCACCTTCCGCTCGACGCCCACCCGCGCCTGGGCAACAACGCCCGGCTGCTCGCCGCGCTCGGCCTGCGCCGGCCCAAGCCGTTCTTCTTCGAGAAAGGGCGGCACATCGGGCTGCGCGTGGAGACAAAAATTTCTCGCGAGGAATTGGGTGAGCAAATGAAGATGGCCACCGGCCACGCCCCGGTGGTGCTGCCGGGCGGTCCGGCCATTTGCCGGAAGATCGGCGTCGTGACGGGCGGCGCGGGCGCGGAGGTCAAAAAGGCCGCCGCCGAGGGCGTGGACACGTTCATCACCGGCGAGGGGCCGCACTGGACCTACGCCCTTGCGGAGGAGCTGGGCGTGAATGTTTTCTACGGCGGGCATTACGCCACGGAAACTTTCGGTGTGAAGGCGCTGGCGGCGCATCTCTCGGAAAAATTCAAACTGCCCTGGTTGTTCCTCGATCACCCGACCGGCTTGTGAGCCGGTCCGCCGCTCGTTAAATCATTGGCGGCGCGCGCCTGCCCGCGCGCCCAGGCCAGTGCCGCACGGCGCGTTTTCAATTCGTCCCCCAGTTGCAATTCCCGCGCCTCGGCCAGCAATTTGCCCACGGCGGGACCCGACTTCATGCCGAGAGACAACAGGTCCTCGCCGGTGAGCAGCGGCTTGCGCACAGCGGGCTTTTGGTGCAGCAGGCGCGTTTGCTCCACCAGAAATTCATAACTTTCCAAATGACCGCTCGAGCCCAGGCAATCCAGCCGGTGCAACTCCAGTTCCAGCGGAAACGTCGGGCGCAAGATCATCCGCCGGACTGTCGCGGGGCGCATTTGGCGCGCGTCCTTGAACTGCATGTGATAACGGACCGTCGTCGCGACTTCCTCGATTTGCCGTTTCGGAAAGCGCAGCCGGCCGAGGATGGTTCGCGCCATGTCGGCGCCAATCGTCTCGTGGCCGTAGAATGTGATCCGCCCGGTGGCCGCGTCCCGCGCGGCGGTGACCGGCTTGGCGATGTCATGCATCAGCACCGCCCACGGGAGGGACGGCGCCGCGTCCGCCGGCAAGAGTGACAGCATCTTCACCAAGTGGTTGAAGACCGATCCCTCGGGGTGAAAGTCCGGTGATTGATCGCAGGTGATCGTCGCGGCGATCTCCGGCAACACCTGGGCAAGCAGGCCGCTCGTCTCCAGCAGTTGCAATCCGCGCGCGGCGTGGGGCGGGCGAAACAGTTTGTTCAACTCCTCGCGAATCCGCTCGGCGCTCACGAGTTGCACCTTCGCCGCGAGTTCACGCGCGGCGGCGAGGGTCTCGGGCGCAATGGCGAAATCCAACTGCGCCGCGAACCGCACTGCACGGAGAATGCGCAGGTGGTCCTCGCCAAAGCGCTCGCGAGGATCGCCAATCGTCCGCAGTTGTCGCGCGCGCAGGTCCGCCCGGCCGCCGACCCAATCGTGGATTTGCTCGGTGAGCGGGTCGTAGAATAGCCCGTTGATAGTGAAGTCCCTGCGGATGGCATCCGCGCGGGCGTGGCTGAACGACACCTTGCCGGGGCGGCGGCCATCCTGATAGTCCGCCTCGGCGCGGAATGTGGCGACTTGGAACTGCGCGCCCCGTTGCAAAACAATCACCACGCCAAACTGCCGTCCGACGGGAATGGTGCGGGGAAAAAGCGCCTCGACCTCGGCGGGCTTGGCGTCGCTGGCGATGTCATAATCCACCGGTATTTTGCCGAGCAGCATGTCGCGCACGCACCCGCCCACCCAGTAGGCCTCGTGCCCTGCCTCCCGCAATGCGCGCACGATCTCGATGGCGCCGCGCCGCGCCTCAGCGGCGCTGATCTTGGACAACGAGATTTTTTCCCGCGCCGCGCCGCGTTGCTTTTTGGGGTCGCCCATTGGCGTCACGGACAGAATATCCGCCTTTGGTGGCGGGAACTCAACCACTGGCGCGAAGAGAGAGAGAATGTCGCGGTGGCGGCACGCCTAAAACGCGCCGTTCTTGGTGTTCGGATTGAACCAGGCGTCGTTTGGACCAAGGGGATTCGGCGTGTTGGGCCAGACCGCCTTTCCGGCCAAATCAGGCGAAAACCATTTTTGCATCTTCACGGTGAACGCCGCGCCGGTCAAAGACCCCAATGGCGCGACCCCGCCAACATTTTCCGCCTGGTCCCTTGGCCGCCGGCCGCCGCCATGCCGTTGGGAGATGCCCTCGTGCGGCGAGCTGCCCACGTCATTGAAAAGATAGTCCGACTCGCTCTCCGGCCCTTCCCACATGAGGATGCCGGTCGGGCGGAGGCTGCCCAGTTTGAAGACGGACGTGGTCACACTGGCGGGCGGGCTGGCATAGCCAATGATCGCGCCGTTCCAGATGTAACTTGTGATCTTGATCTGGCGCCGCTTGAAGTCGTCCAATCCCTTGCCATTGCGAAGCGCGAGGTCGCGCGGGCAGGTGAGCAGCTTCACGTCGGACAGATATGGCGCGAGCTGGCCACCTTTGAACGCGTTCACCTGGTTGGAGATGAGGGTGGGACTCAGGCTGTTGCGACCATCGTAATTGGCCATCGTGGTGTCATAGCACCAGTTTTTACGATCCGGCGGAAATCCCCAACTCGGATACGGCAAATAATCATCGTTGTCCGACGCGAACATATGCGCCGAAAGCATGATCTGGCGGATGCCGCTCAAGTCGGTGGTCAATTGCGCGCGGTCCTTCGCCTTGGTCAGCGCGGGTAACAGCATGCCCGCCAAGATGGCGATGATCGCGATGACCACCAGCAATTCGATCAACGTGAAGGCGAAATGCCGGCGGCGAAAATGAATCGTGGGGCGCATGATGCATGAATACTGGCGCGGGTTTCCCCGGTCAATCGCAAAGCGGCGGTCCCCGGTCATCGCCACGTTTCCGGATGCGGCTGGTGATCGTTGTTCCAGCGGCGGCGAATGGTATCGGAACGTTCCTCCAGTTTTCGTGCCGCCAAGAACTCGACGTGACTGTCACAGAACGCGAGGTTCGCGCCGCGATCATGCACGGGCAGTGAGAAAAACCAGCTTTGGGCCGGCGTCAATGGCCGGTCGTGATACCAGATGGTCCCCCAGGCGCCGATGTCGCCCACCGCGATCATGTCGGCAGGCACAGCAACCTGGCTCTCGGGCAGTCCCAAGTTCTGCACCGCGCCGAAATCACCCGCCAGCCCCAGCGAACGGACGCCGGAAATGTCAGTGCCGACGTCATTATAGGCATAAGTGAACGTTCCGTAAGGATCCGTCACAACCTGGCCTGTCAGTTGAACCGGCCGGACTGCGGGGCAATGAAACACCCCGCGATTCATTGGAACAGGATTCGGCGTGATGTAAGGCCCGAGGTAATTCTGCTTGTGCAAATACATGTCCGGCAGGTAGCGGCGGAAATCATCCACATAAAGGCGCAAAGCCATCGCTTGCTGGCGCAAGTTTCCCTTGCACGCCGCGGATTGCGCGCTGGCCTTGGCCCGTCCCAAGCCAGGCAGCAGCAGCGCGGCCAGAATGCCGATGATGGCCACGACCACGAGCAGTTCGATGAGGGAGAAACCGCGCGGAAAGAAGGTCTGCCGGGAAAAGCGGGCCGGGGTCAT
Source organism: uncultured Verrucomicrobiota bacterium (assembly GCA_964566745.1). GTDB lineage: Bacteria > Verrucomicrobiota > Verrucomicrobiia > Limisphaerales > CAZMLP01 > CAZMLP01. The sequence goes on from CAZMLP010000224.1 coordinate 9,693, forward strand.
ACACGGATACGATCCTCTTCCGCGACCGCGGCGTCAACCCTCCGATCTCAAT
>CAZMLP010000225.1:0-16068 GCA_964566745.1 uncultured Verrucomicrobiota bacterium
AACCCGCGCTCGCGGGCCACGCCGTCCGGATCGGTCACTTTGCGCCGCACGCCGGAGACCACCAACACCTCGTTCGGCCCGACCTTCGTGTAGCGACCGAGCACCACAGACAAACTGACAATGATGACCACCACCACGACCGCCGCGACGATGATAATCCAGCCCATTTGCGGCAAAGCGGCTTGGGCGAGGAACGGCACAAGTTTCATATAATTTCCTGGGTTGATGTGGAAGGAACAAAGTCACGACTCGGCGACCACATGAAATTGAGAGCCGGTGACGCGGGCGATCTTGACGGTCCGGCCGCTGGCGACCGGCGCGCCGCCTTGCATCCGTGCCGCGGCGGTATAGCGGGAGCCGGCCTGCACGTAGGCAATTTCACCGACGCCATTTTCCGGAATGGGAGTGATGACCGTGGCCGAAACGCCCACGAGACTCGCAACGCGCGACTCGCTCGATCCTTGCGTACGCCGGAACAGCCAGCGCATGACGGTGAGCACACAGCTTGCAATGCCCAGACCGCCGAGGAGGGCAAGGGGCGTGCTGATCCACACTTCGCGGGTCCAGGGCAATTGATGGAGGACCGCGCCGAGTCCGCCAAACGCTGTGATAAACGAGGCAATGATCGTGGGGCTGAAAGCCGAGATTCCAGGCATGTCCCCCGAATCGAACCCCGCCTCGGCATGGCCACCGCTGCCGTGGAGCGATCCATGGTGGCAGTCAAAAATATGGCCGGCGAGGGCGCTGGCGACGGCGAAAATCGCGCCCGCCGCGAAGCAGAAGAGATAGAAGTGGAGATCGGTCATAGGCTTTGCTCCAATAGCCACAACAAGATATTTGCCGCCAACTCGACCAGGCAGACAGTGAACTCGGCCTCATCACATAAGCTGAAGTTTCCTTTCCACCAATCCCCGAAAGGTCGCGGTTTCGGCGCCGGATTTTTCCCGACTTCGCCGGTTGCGGCAAATGTGTCATCGCATGGCGCAGACTAAAACCCAAGTCGTCGAATCATGCATTTATAGACAGGCGGATATTTTGTAATCGGGGCTCAGATGTCTCGCTTGAGGCTTGCGAGGCGGCGCGGGGGCGGTCTTCGGCGTCCGGTTCCAACTTGCCAAAACTGTGGGCGTTCCGCATTGTCCGCCTCATGCAATCCCACGAAGTGTTGCGGGAGACGTTGCAGCAGAGCAGCGCCAAACAGATTGCTTCCGAACTGGGGCTTTCCCTCTCGATGATCTACAAATGGGCGGAGCCGCCGGACGAGCAGTCGGGCAGCGGCGCGTCCAACCCGCTGGATCGTATCGATGCCTTGATTCGCTGCACCAAGGACGAGCGGATTGTGCAGTGGCTATGCGAGCGCTCGGGCGGGTTTTTCATCAAGAACCCAAAGGCGATCTGGCCGCATCCGTTCCACCTGGTCCCCGCGACCAACCAGATTTTGCAGGAGTTCGCGGACTTGCTGGCGGTTGTCGCCACCGCCGCGGCGGACAGCCATATCAACCGGCAGGAGGCCAAGGCAATCCGCGCCCGCTGGGAGGAGTTGAAACAGGCCACGGAGGGATTCGTGCGTTGCTGCGAGGAGGGAAATTTTGTGCCGTTGAAGAAGGAAAGCCCTGAGGCTCCCAAGGCCCCGCCGACCGCCGCCAGCCAGCGGGCGTGACACTCGCCTCGCCGGCCTCATTCCACGCCCACCCGGTAGAAACTCTGACCGCCAACGCCAAGCGCTCCTGTAAGAGTCTTCATCGTTCCGTCACCCGTCACCGCCGCGCCAGGTTGCCAGTGGGGCAATGTTACGGAAGCGCTAGACTCGAGCCGATAAGTGTATCCAGCCAGAGTTTGCATGCTGATCGTAAATGATTGTCCGAGGACGGCCGGATTTTGCAGTCGTAACAGGGACGGGCGCGCGGCCAGCACTTTGACACCGTCATCAAACGCCACAATCGCCCGGCCGTCTGGCAGGGCGGCGAGCGCGTTCGCCACCCGGTTGCTCTCGCCGGGAATGTTGAACACCTCGTCCAAACGGCCGTCCGAATTCAAGCGAACGACCTTGGGAAGGGCGCTGTTGAAATTGGCGCTAAACAGAATTTTCCCGTCGGCTTGGAGTGCCACGGCCATGGCGTGCGGGACGGGAACGGCGGATTGCAAGGCGAAAGGGTTGGAGACGTGCAGATCGGCGGCTGGCATGAAGCCGGGGTCCAGGTTTCCATTGGGGAGCACCCGGGCAATTGCCCAAGGAAAATCATACCCTGTGCTTCCGTACTCGTTCGAGCCGATGTGATGCCACCGGCCGACAACGACACCGCTGCCGTCCGGCTGAAGCGCCACGCCCATGACCTGTATGTTGGATTGGTCCACGATGTCGTCATAGTGAAAGCCGGGTTGGAATGCGAGGTCTTGCGAACCATCCGGATTCAGGCGGGCATAACCTTGGTAAAACCCGCCGGGCTTGAGCGCGGTAAATCCGCCACCCAGAAGGATTTTTCCATCGGATTGAACGGCAATTCCGGTGATGGAGTTGGTCGCCTCGGCAAACCCGAAAAACGCCTTGAAATAGGTGATCGGATTTGGCGCAAAGGAGCCGTCGAGAGAGCCATCCGCGTTCAAGCGGGCAATTCCTCCGCGCGCGACGCCGTCGAAGGCGGTGAAATAGCCACCCACAAGCACCTTGCCGTCAGCCTGAAGGGCCAGGGTGTTGATGGTCTGATTAGCGGGACCGGAGGCGCCGTTGCCAATGGCAAAGCTCGTGACCTGCCGCCCGTCCGGGAACAGGCGCGTCACGGAGAGCTTGTCCGCGCTTCCGGGAGTTTTCAGCCAACCGCCGACGAGAACTGTGCCGTCGTTTCCGTCGGCCAGCGCGGTCACCGAGCCAACGGTTGGTGCCGCATTTTGACAGAAAGCGGCGTCCACCGTGCCATCGCGCCTCACCCGCGCGAGACCGGCGCAGTCGGCGCCCCCGAAATAGGTAAAAGCCCCGCCGGCAATGAATCCGCCCTCGGTGGCCGGCAGCAGTGCGGCCACCTTGGCCGTTGTGAAGAACGACGATTCGACCGGATTATCGGGAAGGCCAACGATTTCGAGCATCGCACCGGCGCTGGTGACGGAGCCGAACGCGTTGCTAATGGCGACCTGATAGGCTCCCGCTAGGGGCAGGCTCACATTGGTGAGAGTCAATGAGCGATTGGTCGCGCCCGCGAGATTCTGCCCGTTGAATTGCCATTGATAGACGACCGGTGAGGAGCTTTGCTGGTTAACCGAGAGGCGAACCGTTGAATTGGTCAATGGCGCTTGGATGTCCGGCGCGCGGGTGATAACGGGCGGGCTGGCCGGAGGAGCAAAGTTCAGGCGGCCCAGAACATTGGAGTTGCCCGCGAACACAAGTGAGCCGCCATTCAGAATGGCGGCAACTGTCTCCGGCACGGCTTCATTGTCGAAGACCGGGGCCACACCGGCGTAGGCCGCCGGGACGAATGTGGTGTCATGCTGGCCATCGTTTTCCCAAAGCGCGGTCATGATCGGGGTGACAGTGGCATAGAGATTTCCGGTCACGAAAAGCTTTCCGTCTGGACGGGGAATCACGCTGGACACAGCGGGCGTGGTCACGCTCGAATAATTTGGAGCCTCTGCCAAGGTCCGGAAAAATTGCGCGAGCGGAGAGACAAAACTGGGATCCAACTGGCCAGTTTCTTCCAGCCGGACGACGCAAACAGAGGCTTGCCCGTTCACCTTGGAAAAATGACCGCCGACGAGGATCTTCCCATCCGGCAACGCGATGACCTGATGGGCATACATTAGCAAAAGGCCGTCGGTGTCCGTGAACGTTGGATGAAAAGCGGTGTCAAGACTTCCGTCCTGGTTAAAGCGTGCCACAAGCGCATTGGTGGCACCAAAGCCGACCCCGGCCACCAGCACCTTGCCATTCGGTTGCACGGCGATGGAATGGATAAAACTTTGGGACTCATAGTGAAAGGATCCCAGCCCTGTATTGGTTAACACCGAACCCGGATCAAACCCCATATCGACCGAGCCGTCCGCATTGAGACGGGCAAGATGCCAGCGGGTCACGCCGCCGAGCGAACGAAAGTATCCGCCGACAATAATTTTACCGTCGCTCTGCGGCACGACTTGATTGAGCGCGGGGAGGGCGGGAGGATTTGTCGCGGGGCTGCGCGGTTCCGAGAGCATTTGAAAAGAGGCGTCGAGCATGCCGTCCGGGTTCAGCCGCCGCAATGTGGCGCGCTGCTGGCCATTGACCAGTGAAGCGTTATCCCAAACAAGGATTTTGCCGTCGGCTTGCAGCGTGACCCGGGCCAAAGAGGAAACACCGTCCAATTGTGGCGCGAAGCTCGTGTCCGCCGCTCCGTCGGGGAGAAGCCGGGCGACTGGATTGGTCCCGGTTTGGCCCGTGAATATCAAGCCGCCGCCCAGCACGAGCTTTCCGTCGGTTTGCACAGCCAGCGAGGTGAGGCGGCTGCGATTCGAAATGGCGGGCTGGAAGTCGGGATCGATTTGATTGAGAGATTGCCCGTCCACCCAGGGGCACAATTCGCAAACGACCAGCAATACGACGACGGCGAAAACTGCCTGAAAATTCCTCATGCAGTAAAATTAGCATATTGGGCGCCGCGTCCAGGCACAAAGCTCCGTTTTTTTGGTCCGGAGTTATCAAGCCGGCATTACCGACGCCTATTCTGCTCTCACCCGGTAGAAACTCTGACCGCCAACGCCAAGCGCTCCTGTAAGAGTCTTCATCGTTCCGTCACCCGTGACCGCGGCCCCCGCCTGCCAATCCGGCGCGCCAAGGGATATGGTGGACTCCAAGTGATAAATTCTTCCGACCGCCGATCGTATCTGCACGGTGAACGAGGCGTCGGTGACGATGGGATAAAGCAGTTTCATCTCACCGATGCTCTCGATGGTTTTGTTTGCCAGCCGGATGATATGCTGGGACGTGGAGAGGTAGATGCTTCCATCGGGGGAGGAGAGGAGGGCGGTGAACGGCGGGTCGGGCGCCGTGAAATCGTTTTTGAGCAAATAATCCGCATTAAACGACTCGTCGAGGGAGCCGTCGGAAAATATCCGCACGAACATGCGTTGCAACAATTGAAAGAGTCCCGTGATGAGAATGCGGCCATCCGGTTGAAGCGCGCATAGCAAGTTGGAGTCATGGATGCTTGGCTCCAGCCCGCCGCCATTGTAATAAGAGAGGAGGAGGTCGGGACTCAATTGGAACGAGCCGTCGTTCGAGCCATTCGGAAGCAAGCGGGCGAAGCCCTTGACCCACGGGCCATTGTAGCCGTCACTGATGCCCCAATTTCCGGCGACAAAAACCCGGCCGTCGGGCTGGAGGAGGGTTTGTTCCAGGACCGGGGCAAAATCACCGTCAAAAGCCACGGAAAACGCGGTCATGTCCGCTTTAAGCGAAGGGTCCAGCGTGCCGTCAGGGTTAAGGCGGGCGAATCCGCCTCGGGCCGTGTTGTTCACAGTTTGGATAGTGCCACCCACGAGAATCTTTCCATCCGGCAACACGTAAATCCGGAAGGGCATGGCGGGAAGGGTGCGGTAGTTTTTGATGAAGCCGCTGTCCAGGTAAATGTAACCGGCGGTCAACACGGGCGCGAAATCGCCATCCAGCGTGCCATCGGTGTTCAAGCGAGCGAGGCTGGTATGGTGCGCGCCATTTACCGTCTCGAAATACCCGCCAACCAAGATCTTTCCGTCCGCTTGGAGCGCCAGGGCGGTGATCGAGCCGGCGAATCCGTTGGCATTTCCCTCGAAGGCCGTGTCATGACCGCCGCCGGCTTTCAGCCGACCCAACATCCCGTTGGTGCCGGCGTTGGAGGCAAAGAGAATCCCATCGTCCGGCAGAACCACTACGGCGGAGATCGTCCCCTGTGGGTTTGCGAGTGGGTTCAATTCCCGTCGCGGTCAATGCTCACCAAGCCTGCTCGTCCTTCGGCGCGGCAATCGGTGACACCTGTTGTCGGTGCTTCTTTACGCTTTTAGCTTCCGCTCGAGAATCTCGCCCACCAGCGCCGGGTTTGCTTTGCCCTTACTGAGCTTCATCACTTGACCCTTGAGAAAGTTGAGCGCGGCAGCCTTGCCCGCCTTGAAATCGGCGGCTGAGGCGGGATTGGCGGCAATGGCGTCGTCGCAGAATTTTTCAATGGCCCCGGTGTCGCTTACTTGGGCGAGACCCTTCTTCTCGACGATGGCCACGGGCGAGTCGCCCGACGAAAACATTTCTGTGAAGACATCTTGGGCGATTCTGCTACTGATCTTGCCGCTGTCCACCAGCGCGACCAGCTCGTTGATCGCGCCTGGCTTGAACTTCACCTCTTCCAGTGTTGTTGAGGTTTCCGTCAATTTGGCGCGCAAATTGTTGATGACCCAGTTGGCCACCGATTTGGGATTTTTTCCCTCGCGCGCGATGCCTTCAAAATAATTGCCGAGCGGCACATCGGCCTTGAATGTCTCGGCGTCCGCAACGGGCAGTTGATAGTCGCGCATGAAGCGTTGTTTGCGCGCCAGTGGCAACTCGACCACGCGGCTTCTCACTTCCGCCAGCCAGGGGTCCGTCGGCGCGAACGGGAGCAGATCGGGATCGGGAAAATAACGGTAATCATGCGCGTCCTCTTTTGTGCGCATGGTCTCGGTGATGCCCGCGACGTCGTCCCAGCGACGCGTTTCTTGCCGGAGCTTTTCGCCCCTTTTCACCGCCTCGATCTGGCGCGGAATCTCGTAGTCCAGCGCGCGTCGCACACCGCTGAAGCTGTTCATGTTCTTGATCTCGATCTTCGCGCCCAGCTCCTTTTGCCCCTTGGGGCGCACGCTCACGTTCACGTCGCAGCGCACCATGCCTTTTTCCATGTCGCAATCGCTGACACTGCCGTAAATGAGAATCTCCTTCAACGCGTTCAGATACTCGTACGCCATGTCGGAACTGGTGATGTCCGGCTCGCTGACGATCTCCATGAGCGGCACGCCCGCGCGGTTGAAGTCCAGACCGCTGGTGCGGTCGAAGTGAAAACTCTTGCCCACGTCCTCCTCCAAGTGGGCCCGGGTGATACGGACGCGTCCCAACCCGCCGTTGAACTCGAACTCGACAAATCCGTTTGCGGTTGAGGGCTGGTCGTATTGGGTGATCTGATAATTCTTCGGCATGTCCGGATAGAAGTAATTCTTCCGGTCAAATTTTGCCCGGCGGGGAATCGAGCAGTTCAGCAGGAAACCGGTCAATGTCGTAAGGCGCAGCGCCTCCTCATTGGCGACCGGCAGCACGCCTGGCAGCCCGAGGCAGACGGGGCAGACGTTGGTGTTGGGTGGCGCGCCGTACTCGTTCGCGCAACCGCACCACATTTTGGACTTTGTCTTGAGTTGGACGTGCGTCTCGAGACCAATGACCGCTTCGTATTCCATAAGGCGGGAAAGTTTTGCCACAGCCCCGCGGTGATGAACATAGATTTTTGGAGGTGGCGGGTCATCGCGGCGCCGCTTTGCCGGTGGTTGACGCGCGGGCCGGGATTTGTGACCGTCTCGGCGACTTGGCACGCGCCAACGTTTCCCGTGGAAATCAAAAAAGCCATTATCACCGCGGCTGGCAAGAGCCAGCGGACGCTTCCTTTGCAAACCTTGGTGGACCGGGACGGAACGCCCAAGACCGCCCTGCAAATCATCGCCGAGGAAGTCGTGCAGGCGGGCATCGACGAGATCGGTGTGGTGGTCTCGCCCGGCGACCAGGCGGCGTTTGCCAGCGCGGCCGGACCGCACGCGAGCCGGATTCAATTCATCGAGCAGAGCAAGCCGCTGGGCTACGGCCACGCCGTGTATTGCGCGCGGCAATTCGTCGCGGACAAGCCCTTCCTACTGCTCGTGTGCGACCACCTTTATGTGAGCGCCGAGGAACGCCGTTGCGCGCGGCAATTGGTGGAATTGGCATCCTCGGAAAAGTGCTCCGTCTCCGCCGTGCAGGCGACGCATGAGAGCAAATTGCCGAATTATGGCGCGGTCGGCGGGCTATTGGTTGCCGGCCGGCAGGGATTGTACGAAGTGGGGGACGTGCTGGAGAAGCCGACCCCGACCGTCGCCGAGCAACGGTTGATCGTGCCGGGGTTGCGCGCGGGATATTATCTTTGTTTTTTCGGCATGCACGTTTTGACGCCCGCAGTGATGGAAATTCTGGCCGAGGAGGTGGCCGCCGCCGGGGAGAAGGGCGGGGTGCAGTTGACTGGCGCCCTCGCCAAGCTCGCGCGACGCGAGCGCTACCTGGCAGGCGAATTAAAGGGCCGTCGTTACGATGTGGGATCGCGCTACGGTTTGCTTACCGCGCAATTGGCTTTGGCCCTGGCCGGACGCGACCGCGACGAGGTGCTCACCACGCTCGTCGAATTGCTGGCGAACCGGAAGTGATCCCGGTTAAACAATTTTCCACGGGTCACGGTGGGGCGTGTCCAGCCATTCCGCCTTGCCGGTGCCGTGGGTGAATTGCTCGTTCACCGGATCCCATTTCAGGGGCTGGCCGTGATAGTAGGCGAGATTCACCAGCGAGCAAACCGTCACCGTGCGCGCGCCAATCTCCACATCGCAAATCGGCCTCTTGCGGGTCCGGATGCACTTGAGCCAGTCGCGCTGGTGATCGTTGCTCTCGTAAAGGCGGAAAGATGAGCCGGCGAGATATTCCCTGGTCATTGCATCACAATCCGCCGGGGAACTGGCCTTCTGCGTTTTGTCGATCCACAACTCAAACTTGCCCCGGTTCACGTAAATTTTCCCGCCCGAACCGTGGAACCAGACGCCATTGCCGGCCTGGTGTGTCACCTCGACATCCCTGGCACAGATATAACGAACGCCACTCTCGGCGTTTGGCTGCGCGGCGGGAAGAATCTCGGTGGGACCGCTGTCGTCCAGGCCGAGCGCCCATTGAGCGATGTCAAAATGATGCGCGCCCCAATCAGTGACCATGCCGCCGCCGTACTCGCGATAACTCCGCCAGAGCGGGAAATGATTGTGAACACCGCGCGGGCTGAGAATCGAGTTGTAAGGGCGGAACGGCGCGGGTCCCAGCCACATGTTCCAGTCCAGCCCGGTTTCCTCCGCCTCGGCGGGCAAGTCACACGGTTTGCCCGGACCGCCCACGGCGACGTCCACCCGCATGATTTTGCCGATCACACCGTGGCGGACCAAATCGCAGGCGGTGCGAAACTCCTTGGACGAGCGCTGCATGGAGCCGGTCTGGAACACGCGATTATTGGCGCGCACGGCGTTGACCATCGCTCGCGCCTCGCGGATCGAATGGGACATTGGCTTTTCGCAATAGATGTCCTTGCCCGCGCGCGCGGCGGCGACAGTGATATAGGCGTGCAAATGGTCTGGCGTGGCGATTACCACCGCGTCAATGTCGTCCCGGCGCAGCAGGTCGCGGAAATCATGAAAAGCGGTGCAGCCGCGGTACTGCGCGTCGTTGCGCTTGGTGTAAAATTCCTCGACGGTCTGTTTCGCGGCGTTGCGCCGGTTGAGGTCCCCCTCGCAAACGGCAATCACCTGCGCCTCTGGCTTGTTCAGAAAGCCATTTGTCAAACCGCGATTTTGAATGCCCATGCCGATGCAACCAATGGTGATCCGTTCGCTGGGGGGCGGATCGGCAGCCCAGACGCGCGCGGGGAGTAGAAACGGGGCGGCGGAGGCAACCGTTGACTGGATAAAGCTCCGCCGGGTGAGTTTTTGCTTGGTGATCACGGGAAAGTTATTCCCGATTCATGCACCCTTTTCAACCCGAAACCGGCTTGGCTGGTTGGGTGGCAAGGAGGCGGCAAAAGAGGAGTTATGGATCGAACCATTGGTAAGCGTAGCCCGGGGGTGGCTCTTGTTGGACCGCGAACAGATTTGTGTTCCCGCTCCAATATATATTTGCCTCCGCCGAGTGGCCGTCGAGAAAGCTAATATTATTTCGGGCGTTGTTGAGGAACCCCGGGGACCGGGAGAGGGGCAAAAAAGGGTCATGCCATGACCACGGTATGAAGCCGGAATTTTCCAGTGCCAACGGCGTGCGGTCCGGGGATTTGACCTGGGAAATTTTCCGTCCTGCGATGCCCCGTCCTCCCGGCAGGCCGGTGGCATTCCCGCCGTTAAACCCGTAGCTGGAAAAGTCCGAGGTGCTCTCCTGATTAAGGCCGCGCATGACGAGGATTGGGCGGGTGGTGAAGTCGGCGAAATGAAACCGGTCCGCCGGACAATCAAAAACATTGGCGCCGGAAAGGGCCGCCTTGACGCCGGCATGGCGCTCGAGCAGCGCCCGGAAACCGGTGAGCGCGCGCAGGGGATCCGCCGGGTCCGGCGTCAGCGGGGCCACATCGTTGGCATCGTCGATGTAGATCCGGAGGCCAACGCCCAGCTGCTTTAAGTTCGACAGGCATTGGGCTTGCCGCGCGCGGGCCTTTGCCTTGGCGAGCGACGGCAAGAGCAAGCCGCCGAGGATGGCCATCACCGCGACGCAGACGAGGAGCTCGATCAGTTGGAAGCCACGGGTCACAAGGAGGCTTGTCAATCGCCGCGCTTTAATTCCCCGAGCAGGCGACCATCCCGCATGAGGCGAAAACCGGCGGCCCTTCCCGCATTGTCCAGGGTGAAACTGAGGGTGGTGAGCGATCCCTGGTCATGGCTGACAAACTCGGTCGCCGATTGAGGATAAGCGACGAAAGGCGCTCCTCCATTGCGACTGCCAATCGCGAGACCTCTGCCGCGCTTGGTGAGGATAAGCTCGTGGCCGTCCATTCGGAAATCCCCCGTGTATTGGTCGAGCGGAAGTTCCACAGCGGCCGCGGCCGCCTGCCGCTCCGTGGGCACAGGCGCGGAACTCCTGGAGAGGAAGCGGACTGCGGCGCCGGCGCAAAGAGTCATTACCAGCGCAACGGCGATTTTCTTTTGGGTGGTGGTCATAAGAAGGGTGAGGATGGCTGGCCAAACGGCGGAGGACGGGGGGGCAATCAGCGCGGCCTTGGAAATTGCGGGCGCCAGGCCGGCCGGCGCCGCCTCGACTGCCTTGGAAGACAGGCACAAACCCAGTGTCGCCGCGGTGGTGGGGATCCCTTTGCGAAACAATTGGGCGCGCAGCCGGTGCACGGCGCGGTTGATGCGCCGCTGAATCGCCTCCTCGCTGGTACCCAGGAGCCCGGCAATTTCACGCGTCGATTTCCCTTCGAAATAGCGCAGGGACAGGGCGTCTCGATCGTTGTCCCCCAGGCGGGCGAGCGCGTCATCCAAGTGCTTCGCGACCCCGGTCCAGATTGACTCGCTGTCGGCATCCTCGGCGTCCCGCATAACGATGGCTCCTTGTTCGCGGTTTCGGCGGCGAATGTCCGACCGGGCTGACTCTGCCGCGAGATTTCGCGCGGTGATGTGCAGCCAGCTCGAGAGGACAGGGCGGGCGGCCAGCTTGTTGGCTGAGCGGGCCAGGGCGACAAATGTCTTTTGCGTGACGTCCTCCGCCGCCTCCCGCTGGCGGACCATTCGCAAGGCGACCGAGTAAACCAAGTTAACGTGGCGCGAGACTAGTTCGGTGAAGGCCGGCTCCGAATTTTGCCGCGCATACAGAAGCAGTAGTTCGCTGTCTGATAAATCGTTCACTCACTGTATTGTTGCCGCATCCCGCAAAATCGGACAGTCCAAGTTGGCGGCCTGTTAAAGAACTTTTGCAACGTCGCCACGAAGTTTAGAAGGGCGGTTAAAGCCAAGGCATCGCGCTTGCGTTGCCGCTTGACTTTGGGCGCCGCGCATGGCGTCTAGGAAGGCAGGATTATGCCCGATTTCCGCCGCTTCGCCCCGACCAAGCCGTTCCACTTGATCCATGCCTTGTTGGTGCTCGTGCTGGGCCGCGCGACGGCGCAGACCCCGCCTCCCCCTGCGATTCCACCCGCGCCCATGGTCACGGTGAACGTGGTGCTCGCAGGCGAGTCGTTGTCGCAAATGGCGGCGGGTGACGGAGCGGGCTTCGCCACCGCGAGCGTCGCGCCGAGGACCAAGGCGCGCGCGATCGCGTTGCAGGCGCAGCACAAGGCGCAACAACCGCGCATTGAGGCGGCCGGCGGGCGGGTTATGGCGCATTTCACGAGGGTGTTGAATGCCATTCGCGTCCGGGTGCCGGCGGACAAGGTGAATAACCTGCGGGCGTTGCCGGGAGTGGTGTCCGTCCGCCCGGCACGCATTTACCAACGGAATCTGTCGCGCGCCATTCCGTTCATCGGCACACCGGGAGCGTGGGGGACGATCCTGCCGCACGTTGATGGCAAGGACATTCGGATCGGCATTATAGACTCGGGCATCGACTATTTGCATGCCGACTTCGGTGGCTCGGGCAAAGTGGAGGATTACAACAGCAATGACCGGACGGTCATCGAGCCGGGCACTTTCCCCACCGCGAAGGTGAAGGGCGGCTTTGATTTCGCCGGCGATGATTATGACGCCGATTCGGTGGATCATGGCATTCCCATTCCCGATCCCGATCCGCTCGATTGCTACGGACATGGGACTCATGTGGCTGGTATCGCGGCAGGTTTTGGGGTGCTAAACAATGGCCAAACCTATACCGGTGAATATTCACCGGACCTCGACTTCAGCAAGTTTCTCGTGGGACCGGGCGTGGCTCCCCGCGCCTCCCTCTACGCGCTGAAGGTGTTTGGCTGCGCCGGCAGCACGTTTCTGGTGACGGACGCCTTGGAGTGGGCGGCTGACCCGAATGGCGATGACGATCTCAGCGACCGGCTGGATGTGGTGAATTTGTCCTTGGGCTCGGATTTTGGCGGGGATGATCCGGAGGACTCGGACATCGCGGCGGTCAACAACCTCGTCTCCATTGGCTGCGTGGTCGTGTCCTCCTCCGGAAATTCCGGGAGCATTTCTTATGTTACTGGGTCGCCGGCTGTTGCCTCCCGCGCGATTTCAGTCGCGAACACGACGGTCGGCCGGACCGATGCCATTCAAGTGACCGCGCCCGCGTCGCTCGCCACGAATTACGTTTCCGCCGAGGGCGGCTTCACGGCACGATTGAAAACGAACGGGCCGGTGACGGGCACTTTGGTGTATGTGGAACCGCACGACCTCTGCGGACAAATCCAGAATGCGGAGGCTGTGAATGGCCACATCGCGTTAATTGATCGCGGCACCTGTTTCTTTGTGGACAAGGTGCAGGCGGCGCAGGACGCTGGCGCCATTGCCGTCGTAATGGTCAACAACACCATTGGCCAGCCGTTCGCAATGGGCGGAGACAGCACCGCCATCACAATTCCTGGGGTAATGGTCTCCCAGCTTGATGGAGATCTTTTCAAGGCCCATTTGGCCGAGGGGATCACGGTGAGCCTGGACGCGTCCCTTTTCTTTCAATCTCTTGCGCTGGCTGACAATCTGGACGGCGACAGCTCGCGCGGGCCGGCCGGTCTTTCCGGACGATTGAAGCCGGAAATCAGCGCGCCGGGCACCAGCATCACCTCGGCGGCGTTTGGCACCGGAACCAATGGCATTAGCATGTCCGGCACCTCGATGGCCTCGCCATTTGTGGCGGGCGCGGCGGCATTGTTGCGGCAGCTTCATCCCGACTGGACCGTCGAGGACATCAAGGCCGCCCTTATGAATACCTCGGTGGGCGCGCATGACACCAGCTTCCATCCGTATCCTGAATCTTGGCAAGGCTCTGGACGAGTCCAGGTGGACAAGGCCGCCGCGGCTCAAGTCACTGTTGCCACCGAGAATACCGGGGGCAATGTCGCGTTCTCGCTGGGGGCGCTGGTGCTGAACGCGCCCTTCACGACCAATGGCCTGCTGCGCCTCACTAACCATGGCGCCGACGACGTGACATTCCAAATCTCGGTGAAACCGACGATCCCGCAGGCGGGGGTGACCTTAAGCGTAGCGACCAACTCGATTACCGTGCCTGGCAATAGTTTCGCGCGGCTGGCGGTCACCTTCCAGGCCACCCCCTCCCAGTTTAACCTCACCAATGACCCGACCACAGTCACGGAGGTGCTCGGGGAGGCTGTGAACACGCTATTTGAGGCCTCGGGCGGGATTTACTTCCAGCAAGGCAGCCAGTCTCTGCACGTGCCGTATTACGCGAGCTTGCGAGCGGGCGCGAACTTCCACGCCGTGACGAACTTGATCGTCTTGCCGCCGAACACCAGGAGCAACACTCAGACCGCTGTCAAGGTGCCGATGCGGGGAACCGGCTCGAATCCGGGCGCGCTGCTTTCCGTGTTCGAGCTGGGGACCACTTTGCCGGACCAGCATTTGCATTCGCCGTATGACGCGGACGCGAACTTGCTCGCCGTCGGCGTGGCGAGTGATGTTGTGCCGTCCGGGTCCATCGCGGACACCACGCTTTATTTCGGCGTGGCAATGGCAGGCTTCTGGCCGACGCCGCGCTCCGCTTTCGTGCAGCCGAAGATACTCATCGACACCAACGCCGACGGAACCGCGGATTTTCAATTGATTAACGGCGGCTCGCCAGTCTCCGATGATGAGTTGGCAGCGGGCGACTTGTTTCAGGTGGAACTCGACCTGCTTGACCCTGCCGGCTTCGTGGTCGGCTCGCTACTCGGCCGTTATTTGAATTTCTATCCGGCAGACGTCGCAGACACCGCGCCATTTGATAACAGCGTTATGGTCCTGCCGGTGCAGGCCGCCGACTTGGGCCTGACGGAAAATCAAGCCCGGTTCCGGTACATGGTTGTCTCCTCCGGGTTCACTTCCGGCGTGAGCGTGACGGGTTGGATTCCTTTTGATGCCTTGCATCCGATCATCGACGGCTCGGTCACGAGCGACGATGGCACGAACTTTCACACGGACGACGGCTCGCCGCTGGATCTCATGGTGGATCGCGCGGCGGCGGCCCAAGCCGGGCAACGCCTGCCGGGTCTGATGATTTTGCATCATCACAACATCCCGGGCGAGCGGCTGGACGTGGTGCGCCTCGACCTTTCCGACGACGACACCGATTTTGACGGTCTGCCGGACTGGTGGGAATTCCAGTATTTCAAGAGCCTCACCGCGACGGACGGCGCCGGCGACGCCGATCACGATGGCGTAACCGACAAACAGGAGTTTCAAGCGGGAACCGATCCGACCCAGGCGAATTCCATGCTAAAGATCCTGTCGGCCCAGGCTGTGGACGGGCAGGGAATCACCGTTTCGTGGACGAGCGCGCCCGGAAAAAGTTACGCGCTGCTGCGCTCGACCAATCTTGCCAGCGGCATTCACGTTCCGCTGGCGACCAATCTTTTCGCCACTCCGCCGGTCAACACCTTTCAGGATTTGAATACCGACCGCTCGAAGACGGTCTTTTACCGGGTCCAGTTGCAATGACGCGCCGGTTTGGCTGGCTTGGTTCGTGCATGGGCGGCTGGCGCGAAAAACTTTTCACAAAACCAAAGAAATCTGGCGAATGCCGGGCACGGCACTTTTTGAGTCGCGCGCCTGAATTTTCCTACCTTTTTTTAATTTCCCCGGTTTAAGTTTCATCTCATCAAATGAATTTGCGAAAATATGTTCTCCTCGCCGTGTTGGCTGGCGCCGGGCTTCTCCACGCCCAGCCGCCCGCTCCGAAACTGGAACTCAAGCCCGGCGATCACATCGCGTTGATCGGCAGCGTCGCGCCCGACCGCTTTCAACACTCCGGCTGGCTGGAAACGCTGATCCACGCGCGTTATCCACAACACAACCTCGTGGTGCGTGATCTGGCCGCGCCGGGCGACGAGGTGGTGACGCGCCATCGCTCCGAGAATTTCGGCACGCCCGACGACTGGTTAAAGCGCGTGCAGGCGGATGTCATCTTCGCGTTCTTTGGCTCCGCCGAGTCCGTGAAGGGGCGCGAGGGAGTGGCCAAATACAAGGCCGATTTGGAGAAATGGATCAAAGACACCCAGGCAAAGGATTATTCAGGCAAGGGCGCGCCGCGCATCGTGCTGTTCTCGCCAGTTGCCCAAGAGCGGCACCAGGACCCCAATTATCCGGACCCGTCAGCGGCAAACGAGCGGTTGCGCGAGTACACGGCGGCGACCGCCGAGGTGGCGAAGGCGAACGGCGTCG
>CAZMLP010000226.1:0-10549 GCA_964566745.1 uncultured Verrucomicrobiota bacterium
CAGCATGCATTGTCCCGGCGACATGCGCACCAAATCGCGGTTGCCAGGCAAGGGCTGGGCGTATGACAGCTATTCCAAGGCCAGCGGCATGAGTGGGGAAGTTGGCGGAAGTGCTTGGGATAACATCAAGGTTTTCAAAAAGGTGGCGGAAGTTGCGGAGCCGGTGTCGTCCATGGTGTTCACCGAGGAGGCCGACTCGCGCGGCTATAACAATGGCACTTGGGCCTTGAACGCCACTGGTTGGGTGGACCCTTTTGCCATTTTTCACGGTAACGTGAGTACGATTGGCTTTCTGGACGGCCACGTCGAATTGCACCGTTGGCTCGATGGGCGGACCATCAAGGCCGCAAGGGATTCCGCCAAGGGCATCGACAGCTTTTTTTGGGCCGGAGGGACCAAAACGAACCCGGATTTTCGCTGGACGTACGACAAGTACCGTTACGTAAACTGGAAGCCCTCCTATTGAATTACTGATGCCGGAAAATGGCGCGATTGTTTGATCGGATCGGTGGAAGAGAGGGATTGGCCGAGTTGCTTCGCCATTTCTACGCGGACGTGCGGCAGCACCGGGTCATCGGGCCGATTTTTAACGCCCACATTCACGACTGGCCCGAGCATATCGACAAGGTGACCGAGTTTTGGGCGCGACAAACCGGCGGTCCCGCGGTTTATCCCGGCGGTTTTGCGGCGGCGCATTTTCCCTTGGGATTAAAACCGATCCATTTCGTCCATTGGTTGGAACTGTGGGAATTCAATTGCAAGCGGCATCTGCCCGTTGATGAGGCGCAGGAGATGATCATAAAGGCTTATCAAGTCGGCGAGAAATTGGCCAAAATCATGGAAGGGCGGGGTGGCCTGAGTCTTGCCGAATAGCGGGGACCCATTGCAATTTTTCGGCGGGTTCTTACACTCCCGCCGTGTCCTGGAAAATTCTCATCACCGCCCGCACCCTCGAAACCGTCGGCACTCGCGCCTTGGAACTCCTGCGCGAGGCAAAAGCCGAACTCGTCAATCCGCCCAAGTTCGGCCCGCTAAAGGTGGCTGAATTGCTCGAAGTGATTGATGGCGCGGACGCCGTGTTCGCCAGCATGGATCAATTCACTGAGGAGGTTTTTGCGTCGCCGCGCGCAAGCAAACTGAAGCTGATCTCCCGTTGGGGGGTGGGCTACGACGCCATCAATGTTCCCGCCGCGACCAAGGCCGGAGTGGTGATCGCTTACACACCGGGCCTGCTAAATGACGCCGTGGCCGATTACGCTTTCGCTCTGATGCTCGCCGTGGCGCGGCGCTTGCACGAGGGGCACCTCTCCATGCGCGCGGGGGAATGGAAGTCCGCATGGGGGCACGACATCACGGGCAAGACCCTGGGCATTATCGGGTGCGGGCGCATCGGCCAGGCGATGGCGAGGCGCGCCAGCGGCTTCAACATGCGGTTGCTCGGCTATGACATCGTGCCCAATCCCGACGCGCAAAAGCTGGGCATCGAGTTCGTGTCCTTGGAGGAATTGCTCGCTCGCAGCGATTTCGTCAGTCTGCACTCGGCATTGACTCCGCAAAATCGCGGCTTGCTCGGCGAGGCGCAACTGAAGGCGATGAAGCCGAGCGCATACCTTGTCAACACCGCGCGCGGCGCGCTCGTGGATGAGGCGGCGTTGGTCAAGGCGCTTGAGCAAAGATGGATCGCGGGCGCCGCGATTGACGCCTTTGTGGTCGAGCCGTTGCCGGCGGACCATCCGTTGCGTCGCGCGCCAAACCTGTTGCTCACTCCACATCAAGCTTCCTTCGCTCGCGATACCGGCGAGCGCGTCAGCACCACCGCGGCGCAGGCCATTGTGGACATGATCCAAGGCCGCAAACCGCAGTTCGTGGTCAATCCCGAGGTCTTCCAGTCCCCGGCGTTGCGCGTCCAATTGCGCGTTTGAACAGATCCGGCGAAAGCGTAATTGCGCCGTCTCCCTCAATTCCTTTTTGATCTCCGCCCATTGATGAAAACCAACCAAGTTCGCGCCAAACTGAAACGCGGCGAGTCGAGCGTCGGCACGTGGCTGACCCTGCCGGACACGATGTCGGCCCACCTCATGTCCCGCGTCGGTTTTGACTGGCTCACGGTCGAGCTGGAGCACTCGCCCACCTCGTTCGAAACCGCCTCCGCCTGCTACGCGATCATTGCCGGCGCGGGGGTTGTGCCGCTGACCCGTGTGCCGTGGAACACCGCCGAGAACATCAAGCGGGTGCTCGACACGGGCGCGTGGGGGATTGTGGTGCCGATGGTGAACTCCCGCGCGGAGGCTGAGGCCGCCGTTGCCGCCGCGCGTTACGCGCCGCAGGGGAACCGCTCGATTGGCGGTCTCTCCCACGCCACCAATTTTGACGCCGATCCCGCCACCTACTACCGCCGCGCGAACGACGAGATTCTCGTCACCGTGATGATCGAGCATGTCAACGCCGTGGCTGCCGTTGACGAGATCGCCTCGGCGCCTGGCGTGGATGTCATATTCATCGGGCCGAACGACCTGCACAACTCGATGGGCAAACCGCCCGCGTTCGAGAGCAACGAGCCAGAGTTTTTGGCCGCGGTGGAGGCTGTGCTCGCCGCCGCCAAGAAGCACGGTATCACTCCCGGCATTCACGTGGCCGACCTCGCCCAGGCCAAACGCCGCCTGGAGCAGGGCTTCCGCTTTATTGCCATCGCGAGCGAGACCGGTTTCATGCTAGCGAAGGCAAAGGAGATCCTAACGGGCCTGGGACTGGGGTTGGACAAGGCGGTGGCCAAATATTGAATTATCCCGCATGAAAATCGTGGTGCTGGACGGTTACACGTTGAACCCGGGCGATCTGAGTTGGTCCGCGCTCCAAGCACTGGGACCTTGCGAGATTCATGACCGCTCGCCCGCCGACACCGTGGTGGGTCGGGCGGCGGCGGCGGAGATCATTCTCACCAACAAAGTCCCGCTCACTCGCGAGCTAATTGCCGCCCTGCCCAAGCTGCGCTACATCGGGGTGACCGCAACCGGCTACAATATTGTCGATACGGTTGCCGCGCGCGAACGGAATGTAGTTGTGACGAACATTCCGGCGTACGGCACCCGCTCCGTGGCGCAGATGACTTTCGCGTTGCTCCTCGAACTTTGCCATCACGCCGGGCATCATTCCCAAACGGTTCACAATGGTGGCTGGAGCCGGAGCATTGACTGGTGTTATTGGGATCACCGGTTGGTGGAACTGGACGGGTTGACGCTGGGCATTGTCGGCTTTGGCCGCATTGGCCGCGCCGTGGCGGAGTTGGCGCTGGCGTTTGGCATGAAGGTCGTCGCCACTTCGCAACGCCCGCCCGTAAATGTCCCCGCCGGAGTAACGATGACCGGTCTCGACACTTTGTTCGCGACAAGTGACGTCGTGAGCCTTCATTGCCCATTGACGCCTGACACGAAACAGCTCGTCAATGCCACGCGCCTGGACCGTATGAAGCCCACCGCCTTCTTGATCAACACCAGTCGCGGGCCGCTGATCGATGAGGCGGCTCTGTCGGACGCTCTAAACGCCGGGCGAATCGCGGGCGCGGCGGTTGACGTCCTGTCCACCGAGCCGCCTGCCGGTTCAAACCCGCTTCTCTCCGCGCGCAATTGCATCATCACACCGCACATTGCGTGGGCAACCCAGGCGGCACGCTCGCGTTTGATGGACATGGCGGTGGCCAACGTGAAAGCCTTCCTTGACGGCCAGCCGCGCAACGTCGTCAATTAGCGTGTGCCACGCTGTTTTTCCCTGACGGGAAAGCAGATTGGCCGGCCCAATGACCCGCCGCACCAACACCGCCCTGTCGCTCGCTGCCATTGTCGCGGTCAGCGTTCTTGGGGTGGCGGTGCTTTATTGGGCGCTGACGGCGGCGGTTATTGAAACCGCCGGGGAAGGGGCCATCCGCCCGCAGGGAAACGGTGACAATGTTCCGCTCCTCCAGCAGAGCGACGCCAAACTTCGCCGCACGCTGACGAACGCCGTCCTCGGCCAAATTTCCGCCCTGCACTCCAACGATTTTGCCCGCGCGTACGATTATGCCAGCATGTTCGTCCAGGCGCAGTTTCCCCTGCCGGTGTTCGAGCGCATCGTGCGCAGCGGCTATTCGCCACTGCTGACCGCCACGAACGCGGAATTCGCCGGCGTGCTGGACAACGGGCGGCAAGCCGTGGCGGGTTTGATTTTGCGAGGACCTTGGCCGGACGTGAAACGCTACGAGTATCATTTGCGCCGCGAGGGCGAGGGGTGGAAGGTCACGGGGGTCATGGATGTGCCGGGTGATTTGCCTGGCGTTCCCGGCAAACCGAAACGGGAGGGTCGCCATGAATGACGAGTTGAAGCAGGCGGTCGAGGCTCTTGGGATTGAGCGCTATCAACGGCACATCTTCCTTTGCGCCGACCAGACCGAGCCGCTGTGTTGCGCGAAGGAGACGGGTCTGGAGTCATGGGAGTATTTGAAGCGCCGCCTCAAGGAGTTGAGGCTGGCCGGGCCGGAAGGAATGGTCTATCGGACCAAGGCCAATTGCTTGCGCGTTTGTGTTCGCGGACCGGTCGCGGTGGTCTATCCCGAGGGCACATGGTATCACTCCTGCACGCCTGTCGTGCTGGAGCGAATCATTCAAGAGCATTTGATCCAAGGGCGGATTGTGACGGAGTACGCGTTTGCCCGCGTTGGCAAATGAGATCACTTTGGGCAGGAGGGTCGGGCGCGTCGGCAAATTCCTCATCCTATTTTCCAGGCCGAATTGCTTTCGCCCTCATCCGGGGATAGATTCCCGCGACATGAGCCGCGTTATTTTGCTCGATCACCAGGCGACCACGCCGATTTTACCGGAGGTTTTCGAGACGATGCGGCCGTTCTTTGCCGAGGCATTCGGGAATCCATCCTCGTTTCACCAGCATGGCCTGCGGGCGCGCGACGCCTTGGCGAAGGCGCGGGAGCAAATGGCGGCATTGATCCACGCGGAATCACCGGAGGAGATCATTTTCACCTCGGGCGGAACCGAGGCGACCAACCTGGCTGTCAAAGGCGCCGCCTGGGCCGGTCAACGCCGCGGAAAACACATTGTCCTTTCTGAGATCGAGCATCCGGCGGTGACGCAGGCGGTCGAGTTTTTGCAAGGGCATGGGTTCACCGCGACGAGAGTCAAAGTGGATGCCGCCGGGCGAATCGATCCCGCCGCGGTCCAGGCCGCGCTGACCGATCAAACGATTCTCGTCGCCCTCCATTTGGTGAATCATGAAATCGGCACGATCCAACCGCTTCAACAAATCGGCGGGATCATCGCCGAGCGCGGGATTCCTTTTTTTGTCGACGCCACGTTCGCCACCGGCTGGCTCCCGGTGGATGCCCGGACTCTCCAGGCGAGCCTGTTGTCGCTGTCCGCCCACCGGTTTCACGGGCCCAAGGGTTGCGGTGTGCTCTATCGTCATCGGCGCGCTCGTTTGACCCCACTCCTGCACGGGGGTGAGCAGGAGGGTGGCTTGCGCGCGGGCGTGGAGAATGTTCCAGCCATCGTTGGCGCGGGACAGGCGGCGGAAATCGCGCAGCGCGAACTGGCGGGTCGGATGGCCGCCATCGCGGGACTGCAACAGCGCCTCTGGGACAACATCGAGTGCAGCGTGCCGTATGTGCAATTGAACGGCCCCGCCGTGGGACCGGAGCGCGTTTTCACAAACCTGAACGTCAGCGTGGAATTTGCCGAGGGCGAGGCGGTGGTGCTGGCGGCGGACATGGCGGGCATGGCGCTAGCTAGTGGCTCCAGTTGTTTGGGTAAATCAGTCAAAATATCGCCCGTGTTGGCGGCTTTGGGGCTGGATCCGGCGCTGGCGGCGGGCAGCATCCTCGCCACGCTCGGTTGCGACAACACTGCCGATGAGATGGACCGCGCCGCCGAATCGCTGGCGCGGATTGTGGCCCGCTTGCGCGGCATGTCGCCCATGTGGGACGACTTCGAGAGCGGCCGGATGGACTCGCTGATCAGTCCGCGTGTGGTGTCATGAAACAGGACATCGCCATGGCCGACGGCATTATTATCCCTGCGCATTTCGCGCGGTTGCAACCCCGGAATTCGCGCGATTGCGATTCCTTTTGCCGAAACTTTTTCCCTGTCACGGTTTCCAATTAGTAGCAGTCCAGCAGCCCGTTAAAAAACTATGGACACTGCCGTTTCGCCCAAAACCACGCGTCGACGAGGCGTGACGGGCGAGCATATCCTTTATGGATCTGTAAGCGAGGAACAACGAGGTCGCCGCGCGGTTTTCGGCGAAACCCTCCGGGCTGAGGGTCTTTTGCCTTTGGCCTTTGTCGCTCCTCCTCGACAGATCGCTGGCGGATATGCCTCGTCGTCGCTCCGCGCCCAAAGCCAAAATCCCGCGCAACGGCAGAGTCCAGAGCTTTTTAACCGGCTGCTAACATTGGCACGTTTATGAAACCCGCCGCCGTTTTCCAACGACTCAGCAACAACCTCGAGCAGGTCATGACCGGCCAGCGCGCCGCGATCCGAAAACTGCTCGCCGCCTTCGCCAGTGGTGGCCATGTGCTGCTGGAGGATTATCCCGGCACCGGCAAAACCACGCTGGCCAAGGCTCTGGCCCGCTCGCTCGCCGCGCAATTCAAGCGAGTGCAATTCACCCCCGACCTGCTGCCCACGGACATTCTCGGGGTCTCGATTTTCGACCAGCGGGACCGCGTGTTCCGCTTTCACGAGGGCCCGGTGTTCACCAACATCCTGCTCGCGGACGAAATCAATCGCGCCTCGCCCCGCACGCAATCCGCGCTGCTCGAGGCGATGGGCGAGAGCCAGGTGAGCGTGGAGGGAGAGCGCCGCGCCTTGCCGGACCTGTTCTTTGTCATCGCCACCCAGAATCCCGTCGAGTTTCGCGGCACGTATCCGTTGCCGGAGGCGCAGATGGACCGCTTCGCGTTGCAGTTCAATTTGGGCTACGTCTCCGCCTCGGAGGAGGTGGCGATTCTGACGCGCCAGCAAAATGAGCATCCGTTGGAACGGCTCGAGCCGTGCCTTACCGGCGAGGAGGCGTTGAAGTTGCGCCACGCCGCGCACGCCGTCTGGATCAGTGACGAGTTGAAACGTTACATCGTCGAGTTGGTTTCGGCCACGCGCAAGGCGGCTGGCGTGCAGCTGGGCGCCAGCCCGCGCGCCTCGCTCTCGCTCATGAAGCTTGCGCAAGCGCTCGCGTTGTTCGACGGGCACGATTTTGTGCGTCCCGAGCATGTGCAGGAGATCGCGGCGGACGCCATTGCCCACCGGCTGGCGATGGATTCCCAGGCAAGGTTCGCGGGCGCCACCGCGCGCGCCGTGGTCGGCGAGATTTTGAAAAAGGTTCCGGTCCCGGCATAAGAAAGGTGTGCATGACAGTGCGCGCGTTCCATCGCTGGCTTTACCTCGGCTACCGGCGCTCGGCGCAAATTCGCCACCGGTTCGGCCGTAAAGTCACCCGCGCGGGCCTGCTAATGCTGGGTATCGCCTTTGCCGCCGGCGGCCTGGGTCTCGACACCAACCTGTCGATGGCTTACCAGCTTTTCACTCTGCTGGCGGCGATGATTGTGCTGGCGTTGCTGTGGAATTTTGCGCGGCCGCCGGTGATTCCTGTCGAACGGATCTTGCCGCGACTGGCCACCGCTGGCACTCCCTTCCGCTACGAGATCATCGCCAGCAACCCGCTGCGAAAACCGCTGCGGGGGCTCGCCCTGCTGGACGATTTGGGTGATCCGAGTCCCGGCATGGAGGAGTTCATCAACACCCCGGAGCCGGGGGAGCAGAAGCGCAATATTTTCGACCGGCTGTTCGTCTATTACCGCTGGATGTGGTTGACGGGCCGGCGCGAGCAACCGGCGCCGGCCGAGCAACCGCTGCCGGTGCTCGCGCGCGGCGGGGTCGCCTCCGTGCAAATGGAATTGACGCCGCGCCGCCGCGGATATTTGCGTTTCCTCGCCACGGAGATTACCAGCACTGATCCGTTCGGCCTTTTCCGTTCACGACGACGCGTTTCCAACCCGCAATCAATTCTGGTGTTGCCGAAGCGGTATCCCTCGCCGCGACAGGCGCTGCCCGGAACCACCGCCTACCAACTGGGCGGGGTCACCATGGCGACATCCATTGGCGAGTCGGGGGAGTTTGTTTCCATGCGCGATTACCAGCGCAGCGATCCGCCCCGGCGCATCCATTGGAAAAGCTCGGCGCGCGCGGACCGCCTGATCGTGAAGGAATACGAGGACGAGTTTTTCATGCGGCAGGCCTTGATTCTCGACACCTTTCAAGACAGCCAGCCGGACGAGGTGTTTGAGGAGGCGGTGTCGGTCGCGGCCTCGTTCGCCTGCACGGCGGACACGCGCGACTCGCTCCTCGATTTGATGTTTGTCGGGCCGCAGGCGTATTGTTTCACGGCCGGGCGGGGCGTCGGGCAAGTCGAGCAAATGCTGGAGGTGCTGGCGTGTGTGCAGGGGACCACCGAGCCGCGCATGGAGCAATTGAGCGAGTTGGTGGCGCGGCACCTCGCGGAAGTAAGCGGATGCGTTTGCGTGCTGCTGGCGTGGGATGATTCGCGCCAAAAGCTGGTCGCGCAAATCAAGCGCGCCGGCGTTCCCGTGCTCGCGTTGGTGGTCGCCCGCGAGGAGGTTCTCCTCGATCCCGGCCCGATGCGCGATGATCCCGGTCGTTTGCGTCTCCTGCCGGTGGGGCGGGTGGCGGAGGGATTGGCGCGATTATGAGCACGCCCCCGTTTTTCCTTGGCGCGTGCCTGGCCTTCTGGGGCTGGGAGACGGGCTGGCTCGCGGTCGCGTTGCCGCTGGCGCTGGTGCTGGAAGCGACCCGGTGGCACACATGGCGGTGGGAATTTTCCGACGAGGATTTTCAAAGGATTTGGAACATTTGCGCGCTTTTGTTTGTCGGCGCGTTCCTGCTGCGCTTGACCAATCGCGAGGTGTCGCTGAACGGTTTTGCGTTCTTCCAGTGGCAGCCCTTCCTGTTCGCGCCCATGATGCTGGTGCAGGCGCACAGCGCGCGCGCGAAGATTCCGGCGGCCACCTTCTCCTGGTTGTTGCGCTGGCGATCGCGCGGACCGGAACCGGGCGCCGCCTGGAATGTGGCCTATCCCTACGCGGGATTGTGCCTTCTCGCGGCGGCGGCGACGAACCGTCGCGACTCCGAGTTTTATGTCATTGCCTGTGTCCTCGCCGTCTGGGCCGTGTGGGACAGCCGCTCCCGGCGGTTTTCGATGCTGGCCTGGGCGTTGACGCTCGGGGTGGCGATCGCTTTGGGATTTCTGGGGCAAAGCTTGTTGACCCAAGGCCAGGCGATGCTGGAGAACCAGTTCGCCTCGCTGCTCGCCCGGTGGAGCCGCCACAGCGGGGATTTCGGCATTTCCCACACCGCCATGGGGACAATTGGCGCCATGAAGCAATCCGGCCGGATTGTTTTGCGCGTGCGGCCGGAGAGCGGACCGTTCCCAACCCTGCTGCGCCGGGCGAGCTACAATGACCTCAACGACACCGTGTGGAAAGCCTCCGAGCATCGGATCGCCTACCTGCCGGCCGAGGATGACCTTACCACCTGGGTGATCCGCTCCAATCCGCCGTCTCTCGGCGCGGCCTCGATCTTCGCCCAGTTTCCCCGGCGGCAAGGGTTGTTGCCCGTGCCGGAAGGAATCGCGCGAATCGAGAATCTCCCGGTCGGCTCCGTGGAGACCAACTCGCTCGGTTTCTTCGTGGTGAAAGAGACACCGGGGCTGCTGAAATATCGCGTGCTCTTTGGCGGCGGGCCGGGCATTGACGACCCGCCTGACAAAGGGGACGAGTTTGATGACGGCATTGATTTGTCCGTGCCGGCGAAGGAGCGTCCGGCGATCCTCCAAGCCTTGACGGAAATTCACGCGACCGGTGATGACCAGGCAAAACTTCTGGCGGTGGCGCGGTATTTCCAGTCCCGGTTCGAGTACAAAACATTCGTCCCGGAAAACGCGCGCGGTTATCACAAGGGCGAGACGCCCATTTCCCGTTTTCTCACCAAGACCCGCGCCGGCCACTGCGAGTATTTCGCCTCGGCCACTGTGTTGTTGCTGCGGGAGATGGGCATCCCCGCGCGCTACGCCACCGGCTATGCGGTGATGGAAAAAGCGAAATGGGGCAAAACTTTTCTGGTGCGCGAGCGTCATGCCCACGCCTGGGTGCTGGCCTGGGTCAACGGCTTCTGGCAGGACTTCGACACCACTCCCGCGTCGTGGGGACCGGAGGAGGACAAGAACGCCTCGTCCATGGAGCCGGTCACCGACTTGTGGAGCGAGTTCGGGTTTCTTTTCGCCCGCTGGCGCTGGCTGGGCAACCGGGACCTGTTCGGCCGGGTCGCGCCCTGGTTGATCGGCCCGCTGGTGCTGATTCTCTCGTGGCGTGTGTTCGCGCGCCGCCGCCGGGGCAACCGGCCGGGGGAAATGGAGGCCGAGCCGGAGCTGGCGCGGAACGGGATCGATTCCGAGTTCTATCGCATTGAGGAACGCCTGGCGCTGCTGGGGCTGGCCC
>CAZMLP010000227.1:0-8391 GCA_964566745.1 uncultured Verrucomicrobiota bacterium
GCAGGTTGCGTAAGGTCTAGCGTGCTCTTCGTGAGAAGTGTGGATGACCTAGTGGTGCGCAACGCCCAGCAGGCGGCGTTGCATGCGCGCGCCGCGGAGGCGGCCCGCGCCGTCTTCAACCAGAAGGTCTTCATGCGCGGAGTGGTGGAGGTATCCAATTTTTGCC
Organism: uncultured Verrucomicrobiota bacterium; assembly: GCA_964566745.1. Taxonomy (GTDB): domain Bacteria; phylum Verrucomicrobiota; class Verrucomicrobiia; order Limisphaerales; family CAZMLP01; genus CAZMLP01. The sequence goes on from CAZMLP010000227.1 coordinate 167, forward strand.
GGGAAAACTGCCACTACTGCGGCATGCGCCGGGATAACCGTTCTCTCGCCCGGTACCGCGCCCACGCGGAGCAATTGGCCGAACTGCTCCTCCACCACCGGCCTCCGAGCATCACAGATGTCAATATCCAGACCGGCGAGGATCCGGTGGCCGCGCACGAGGTTGTTCTGCCTTTGGTCCAGGCATTGCGTCGCGAAAGCAATTTGGGGGTGAGTGTCTGCCTCGGCACGCTGTCCCCGGCGCTTTATGAAGAATTGAAGGCCGCCGGCGCCTCTGTGTACATCATGAAGTTCGAACTGGCCTCCCCGCAACGATACGAGGCTCTGGCAGCGCCGGGAACCCTGGAAGAACGTGTGCGGCACATCCGGCAATTGGCAGGAGGCGGCTGGAATGTCAGCTCCGGCTTTATCGCTGGTCTGCCGGGGCAAACGGAGGAGGAATTGCTGGAGAACTTCGCCTTGGCCAACTCCCTTCCCTTGCGTGGTTGCAGCGTCAGTCCGTTCATCCCCGGTGACGAAACCCCACTGTCAGGCGCCCCGACAGCCGAGATTGACCTGGCCTTGAATTGCATGGCGGCGCTGCGCGTCATGCGGCCGGATTGGGTGATCCCGGCGGTCAGCGCGTTGAACCTCGCGGAACCTGGCGAGGGGTATCGGCGGGGACTCCGCACCGGCGCGAATCTTGTCACGATTAATCTCACTCCCGGCGAGGTTCGGGATGATTATCTCTTGTACAAGCGGGAGCGGTTTATCATGACCGAGGAGCGCATCCTCACAGCCGTCGCCGCCGAGAACCTCACCTCCTCCCGCCAAAGCCTGGCGGATTACTTTCGCACCACCCCGCCGGTTGCTTAATCCTTCCCCGAAGAGCCGTTTTTCCCGGCTCATCCCTCGGCAAGATTCGCCCCGTCTGGCGGGACAAATTTGCCGGAAGACTTTTCCTTCTTCCGGCAAGAATTTCAACAATCCGTCAAAAGCCCAATGTTTTCAGGGGTTTCACCCGCTGGCATACCGGTTGCTAAATCGCCACCGACGGAAAACACATGAAATTCGCTGAACTTAACGATCACGAGACCGGAGCGCCGGTTGCGCAGGCCGAACAAGTGGTTCAACTGCCGCTCGGCCTGCTTGGCTTCGAACGCTACAAGCGGTTCGCCCTGACTTCCTCCCCCGAGGAGGCTCCATTCCTCTGGCTGCAGGTGGTGGATGACGCCGACCTGGCGTTTCTTGTTGTTTCGCCCTTCGTCGTGGACCCCGGTTACTCGCCCGACATCCCGGACACCGACGCGCAATTTCTCGGCCTCAAAGGCCCCCACGACGCCCTCGTCTTTAACATTGTCACTTTGCACAAACACGGGCCGGCCACCATCAACTTGAAGGGGCCGATCGTCATCAATCGTCACACTTTTATCGGCAAACAGGTGGTGCCACTGAACGCGGCGGATCTTTCGCTCCGCCATCCGCTCCCTGCCGGCGCCTAGGCCCTTAACGCCACACCCCTATGCTGATTCTTTCCCGGAAACTGAATGAAAGCGTGGTCATCGACGGTCGCATCGTCGTGCGGATCATGCGCGTGGACGGTGACGTCGTAAAAGTGGGTATAGAGGCCCCGAACGACGTGCCCGTGCACCGCCAGGAGGTCTATGAGGAAATCCAGCGGAACAACCGGGAAGCGCTCACAAACGGGCGTCCGGTAGTTCCCCGCCTGCCGAGGAAGCAGGCTGTTCCTACGACCGCCGCCGGCACCCCAGTCGCGGCTGCCGTCTTGCCGGGAAATAGTTAACCCTTCAATGCCTTAAGTTATGGTCATTAACACAAACATCCAGGCGCAAGCCGCCGCTGCGAACCTCAATGCGAGCTCCTCCATGCTGGCCAAGTCGCTCTCGCGGCTCAGCTCGGGCTCGAAGATCACCAACCCTGCCGATGACGCCGCCGGCCTCGCCGTTGCCTCGCGTCTGGACGCCCAGGTGCAACGCACCAACGCCGCGATGTCGAACGTCGGCAACGCCATCTCCTTCACCCAGACGCAGGACGGCTACCTCAGCAAGGTCGCCAAGGCGCTCGACCGCATGAGCGAGCTTTCGATCCTCGCGCAGGACGTCACCAAATCGGACTCCGACCGCTCGCTGTATAACGCCGAGTTCCAGCAGTTGAGCTCCTACGTGAGCAACACGGCGACGAAGGATTTCAACGGCGTCAGCCTCTTTTCCACCGCATCCCTGGCCGTCACCATTGACGCCGAGGGCAACTCCTTCACGATGACGGGCACGAACCTCGGCTCGGCGGCCTACACCGGCGCGATCGGCAGCTCAATCTCCACCACCACCGCCGCCGCGACCGCGTTGACGAACGTGAAGTCGGCGATCACCCAGCTCGCGACCGACCGCGCCACCATCGGCGCCTACCAGTCGCGCATGAACTTCACCTCCGAGCAACTGTCGGTGAACAAGGAAAACCTCACCGCCGCCAGCTCCCGCATCCAGGACGTGGATGTCGCCGAGGAGGCCACGCAATACGCGCGCTACAACATTCTCGTGCAGTCTGGCACCTCGATGCTGGCCCAGGCCAACCAGATGCCGCAAAGCGTGCTGAAGCTTCTGCAATAATCTTTCCCGGTTCCGCCCCGCTTTCGCTCATCCGGTCATGACTCCGCGGAACCGGCGCGCACTGAAATTGCCGCCATCGCGCCACCCCAACGCCCCATGAAACCCAAAGTGCTTGTCACGGGAGCCGCCGGTTACATTGGTTCCACATTGTGTGGACGATTGCTGGAGGCCGGATATGGAGTGGTCGCCCTCGACAATCTTCATTACGGCGAGGCCTCGCTCTTCCACTACTGCGCAAACCGGGACTTTGAGTTCATTTATGGTGACGCGCGCGACAAGGACACCTTAAAGCGCTCCCTGTCCGGCGTGGACGCGATCATCCCGCTCGCCGCGATGGTGGGTGTCGGCGCGTGCCAGCGTGATCCGCTGATGGCCCAGTCGGTCAATTTGGACGCCGTCCTTCTGCTCAATCGACTTCGCTCCGCCGATCAACTGGTCGTTTATCCAAACACCAACAGCGGTTATGGCGCGAGCACCGGCGAGATGTTCTGCACGGAGGAGACCCCGCTCCAGCCCATTTCTCTTTACGGCGAGACCAAAGTGCACGCGGAAAGCGCCCTGCTCTCCTCGCCCAATGCCATTTGCCTCCGGCTAGCCACGGTTTTCGGCCTGTCGCCGCGCATGCGACTCGATCTGTTGGTCAACCACTTCACGTACGTGGCCGTAACCGACGGCTACATCGTCATTTTTGAAAAGGATTTCAAACGCAATTACGTCCATGTCCGCGACGTGGCCGATTGCTTCCTTCACTGCCTTCAGAACCGTGACCGCATGGTCGGTCGTCCGTACAATGTCGGACTGGACGCCGCCAATCTTTCCAAGGCCGAGCTGGCGCTCAAGGTGAAGGAGTACGTTCCCAAATTTTTCATTCATTTCGCGGAAATCGGCAGCGACCCCGACAAGCGCAACTATATTGTCTCCAATCAACGCCTGCGCGAGGCGGGCTTCGAGGCGAAGCGCACTCTGGAGGATGGCATTCAAGAGTTGCTCAAGGGGTATCGCATGCTGGGCCGCGGTCGTTTTAAAAATGTCTGACGTTCACCCCTCATTCGGCCTCCCCCCTGTTTTCGCCCCGTCCAACATCACGGTGGCGATCCTGGCCGGCGGACTCGGCACCCGCCTCCGCCCCGCGGTCTCGGACCGGCCCAAAGTCATGGCCGAGGTGGCCGGTCGGCCATTTCTTGTTCACTGGCTGGACCGCCTGCAAGATCTTGGGTTCCGTCGGGTGGTCCTCTGCACCGGCCATCAGGCGGAAATTGTCCGCTCCTCGTTGGGCGCCGCGCACGGCTCTCTTGACCTGACCCATTCCGTCGAGCCGCTGGCGATGGGCACGGCCGGGGCGATTCGCCACGCCCTGCCCCACTTTCCCGCTGGTCCGGTACTGGTGATCAACGGCGACTCGTACTGCGAGCTGGACCTCATTACCTTCACAGACTGGCACATTCGCCGCCACCACTTGGCGAGCCTGGCGTTGACGCAAGTGACCGACACTCGCCGTTACGGCCGGGTCGAGACTCGCGAAAATGGACGCGTAATTCACTTTGCCGAGAAGCAGGAAACTTACGGCCGCGGGTGGATTAATGCCGGCATCTACTTGTTCGACCGCGAGTTGATCGCGGAAATTCCGGTTGGCGATTCCGTCTCGCTCGAGCGGGAAATGCTCCCGCGCTGGCTGGAGCAGGGCCGCCTCTTCGGTTTCCGCGCCATCTCCCGTTTCCTGGACATCGGCACACCGGAGTCGTATCGCCAGGCGGAATCCTTTTTTGCGAGCCTCGCGGCGGAGGTCGTCGCCTGATTGCCGTATGATCATCACCCGCACGCCCTATCGCATCTCGTTCTTCGGGGGCGGCACCGATTATCCCGGCTGGTATCGCGCGCATGGCGGCTCGGTGCTTTCGACGACCATCGACAAGTATTGCCACATTTCCTGCCGTTATCTTCCGCCCTTTTTTGACACCCGCTACCGGGTTGTCTATTCCCGCATCGAAAACTGCGCGGACCTGAACAGCATCGCCCACCCGGCGGTGCGGGAATGTCTGCGCCACATGGACATCACCCGGGGAGTGGAGATTCACCATGACGGCGACTTGCCCGCCCGCAGCGGCATGGGGTCCAGTTCCTCATTTGTGGTCGGATTGTTGCACGGCCTGCACGCGCTCAAAGGCCAGATGCCCCACAAGCGCCAACTTGCCTTGGAAAGCATCCATCTGGAGCAGGAGATTCTCCGCGAGAAAGTCGGGTCGCAAGACCAGGTATCGGTCGCCCATGGCGGCTTGAACCACATTCTTTTTCTTCCCAACGGCGAAATCTCGGTCCGCCCCGTCACCATCGGCGCCGAGCGCATGCGCGAGTTGAACTCGCACCTGATGCTTTTCTACACGGGCATCAAACGCACCGCCTCCGACGTCGCGGCGAGCTATGTTGATAACATTGACGCGCGGAAGCGGCAGTTGCGCATCATGAAGGACCTGGTGGACGAGGCCATTTCCGTGCTTTGCGGGGGCGGCTCAATTCACGGCTTTGGCGAGTTGCTGCACGAAAGCTGGCTGGCCAAGCGGAGCCTCAGCCCGATCGTCTCGAATAACCGGGTGGAGGCTATCTACGATCACGCCCGCAATGCCGGGGCAGTGGGCGGCAAGCTTCTGGGAGCGGGTGGTGGCGGCTTCATGCTGCTCTTCGTCGAGCCGGATCGCCGGCAGGCGGTCAAGGATGCACTGCGCAACTTGATCCACGTTCCTTTTGAGTTCGAGTTCTCCGGCAGCCAGATCATTTTCTTTAGTCCGGAGAAAAATTACGCCGAGGAGGATGCCGCGCGCGCCGCTGCTCCCGTCGATTCCTTTCAAGAACTGCACGAGGCCGTATGCCCCTGACAAGCGACAGTGATTTACCGTATGCCGCGCTCGAGCGGAAAGCCCGGGCCATTCGCGCGACTTGCATCCAGCTCGCCCATGATGGTCGCGAGGGGCACCTGAACGGCGCGCTGAGTTCGGTTGATCTGCTTGTCGCCCTCTACAATTCCTGGTTGCGCATCAACCCGCAGAACCCGCGCGACCCTCACCGCGACCGTCTCATTTTCAGCAAAGGCCACGCTTGCACTTCGCTCTACGCCGTGCTTGCGGATCGTGGCTTGATTCCCGCCGAATGGCTGCTTCGCTACGCGCAGGATGATTCTCCGCTGCCCAGCCATCCGTGCATCCACGCTCTGCCGTTGCTCGAATGCTCGGCGGGCAGTTTGGGTCATGGCTTGGGTGTGGCCACGGGACACGCCTACGCGTTGCGCCTGGCCAAGAATACCGCTCGCATTGTGGCGCTTCTGGGCGACGGCGAGTGCAATGAGGGGAGTATCTGGGAGGCGGCGACATTTGCGGCAGCGAACCGCCAGGAAAACCTTTTGGCCATTGTTGATTACAATCGCACGCAATCCGTTGGCTTCACCGATGACCTGAGTGGCTCGACCTCGTTGGAGGAGAAATTTCGCGCTTTTGGCTGGGCTGCTCGAACCATCGACGGCCACGATTACGGGCAAATCATCGGCGCGCTCCAAGCCTTCCCCTACGCAGCCGGAAAACCGTCCGCGCTCATCGCCCGCACCGTCGCGGGACGCGGCGTGGACTTCATGGAGAATCAAATCCTTTGGCACTATCGGGTTCCTTCCGTCGAGGACCTGACACGGGCGCTGCAACAATTGAATGCCAGGCCAATTTATTCGCGAGAGGCGGTGGCCGCATGAGAAAAGCTTTTTCTGAAACGCTACTGAAGGTTGCGGAAAGTGACCCGAATCTTGTCTTCGTGACGGGGGACTTGGGTTTCCAAGTTTTTGATGAATACCAACGTCGATTCGGCCCGCGTTATGTGAACGCCGGCGTGGCCGAGGCCCAAATGGTGTCATTCGCCGCCGGTTTGGCCGCTGAAGGACATCGCGCCATCGCCTACTCCATCGCCTCCTTCGCAACCGCCAGGCCCTTTGAGCAGATTCGCTACTGCGTGGCTTACCCCAGTTTGCCGGTGACGCTTGTCGGCGCCGGTCGCGGCTTCACTTACGCCACCAGCGGAGTTTCGCATCACGCCACGGATGACATCGCCCTGATGTCAGCCCTGCCGAACATGACCGTTGTCATTCCGGGCGACCCGACCGAGCTCGAGCAGCTTCTGCCGCAGGTGACTCGCCTGCCCGGCCCCTCCTACTTTACCGTGGGCCGTTTCGGCGAACCCCGCTTCGAGGCCGAGGAACCGGCGGTGTTGGGACGCGCCCGTTTGCTGCGGCGCGGCGAGCGTGTGGCCATTGTAACCACGGGTGAAATTGCCAACGAGGTTTTAAAGGCGGTCGAGTGGCTGCGCGCCGAGCAAATCAATCCGGTCGTCTATCAATTTCACACCGTCAAACCTTTGGACACGGTCGTGTTAAACCAGTTGGCGGTTGCTGCCGATGCCATCCTTGTCGTGGACGAGCATCTCCCCATGGGTGGACTCTGGAGCGCCATCACCAACTGGATGGCCACGTTGGAGCGGCCCGTTCGCCTTGCCCGGCTCGGCCCGCCGGACCGCTTCGCCTTGGGCAATCTTCGCCGCGAAGAATTGCGCCGCAAGCTGGGCTACGACGCGGCCGCTATCCGCGAGACCTGCCGCCGCCTCTGGCAAACACACGCCCGGAATTAATATTATGCATCGCAAAATTCTCGTCACCGGCGGAACCGGTCTCCTGGGCACCGGCCTGCGGCTTCAGGCCAAGAATTTCCCCGAGCGCGAGTTTGTCTTCCTTGGATCGCGCGATTGCAATTTGACCAGCCTTGACTCGGTGCTTCGTTGCGTTGAGCAGCACCGGCCGGACGCGATTCTCAATTTCGCCGCCATCAGTGGTGGCATCGGTTTCAGCATGAAGTATCCCGCGACCTTGCTCCGGGACAACGTGCTGATGAACTTGAATCTTCTTGAAGCCGCGCGTCTCCTGAGCGTGCCAAAGTCCGTTCACTTTCTTTCCGTCGGCATGTATCCGCCGACCGCGCCCATCCCGCTCAAGGAAACGTCACTCCACGATGGCAAGGCGCATGAGACGAATTACAGCTACGCCTACGCCAAACGGCTCATCGAGCCGGCCATTCACGCTTACCAGCAGGAATACGGCCTTGATGTTATCGGCTTGGTTCCCAACGGCATCTTCGGCGAGAACATGAATTACCGCCCCGAGGAGTCGATCATGCTCGCCGCGCTCATCCGCCGTTTCTACGAGCATCGCGACGACCGGGAGGACTTGGTGGTCTGGGGTGATGGCACGGCGTTGCGTGAATATACCTACGCTCAGGACATGGCCCGCGCCTGCCTTTGGTGCCTCGATCATTACGACAACGCGGACATCTTGAACATCGGTTCCACCGAGGAGCATTCCGTTGGCGAAACCGCGCGCATGATCGCCGAGATCATGGGTATTGACCAAGGCCGCATTCGCTTCGACACCACAAAGCCCGGCGGCATCCACAGGCGAAGCACGGACAACTCGCGTTTCGTCGAGCTTTCGGGCTTTCAATACACCCCATTCCGCCAGGCGCTCGCGAATACCATCCATTGGTTTATGGACAACCACGGGAAACCCGGAAAGGTCAGGTTATGAATTATCGCCCACTCG
>CAZMLP010000228.1:0-7575 GCA_964566745.1 uncultured Verrucomicrobiota bacterium
GCTCAATCCGGTGGCCGGTCAATCCGGCGCCACCACCGTCCAGTTGGTGGTCTCCGATGGCGCCCTGACGGCCACCAACCAATTCACACTCACCGTCAACCACGTCAGCCGCGCCCCGACCATCTCCCCCATTGGGGACCAGGCCGCGAACGAGGACACGCCTCTCGGCCCCATCAACTTCACCGTCAGTGACACGGATACCCCGCTCTCGTCGGTGACAGTCAACGTCACCTCCACCAATCTCGCATTGGTTCCCGCGGAAGGTTTGATAAAGACCGGTTCTGGCGCCAATTACTCTCTCACCATCAATCCGGCCACCAACGCCTTCGGCACGAATCTCGTTTCCATTGTCGCAACCGACGGCGTCCTCTCCACCACCAATTCATTTGTGCTCGTCGTTCGCCCCGTGAACGACGCCCCTTCGTTTACGCTGGGGCCGGATGTGAGCGTCAAGGAGGACTCCGGCCAGTTAATTGTCCCCCTATGGGCAAAAAATCTAAACCTCGGCGCCCCAAACGAGGCCGCCCAATTCTTTGACTTTGTTGTCACGAACGACAATCCGGCATTGTTTGGCGTCCAGCCCTTTTTGGACTTGGGTGGCAACCTGGTGTTCACTCCCGCGTCCGACGCGTTTGGAACAGCAAGGGTCACAGTGGTGATGCATGACAACGGGGGGACGGAGAACGGTGGCCAGGACACCTCCGCGCCCGGCACCGGCACGATCACCATCACGCCGGTCAATGACCCGCCCGTCGTAGGCCATGTGGATAATGTGACGATCCCGGAGGATTCCGGCCCCAGCGTGATTGTGTTGACTGGCCTTTCGGCGGGACCGACGAACGAAGTGCAGTCCCTCACCGTGACGGCCGCCTCGGGCGATTCCACCCTCCTCCTCGATCCGGTTGTGAAGTACACCAGTCCGGCCACGACGGCGGAAATCACGTTGCAGCCGCTTCCCAACGCCAACGGCGCAACCACGGTCACCATCACCGTTCAGGATAGTGAGGGTGGTGTCGTTTTGACAGGCTTTACGGTGACGGTGACACCAATCAATGACCCGCCTACCATTTCGGCCATCCCTGACCAAGCCACAGACGAGGGCAAAACCGTTGGGCCGTTATCATTCACAGTGAACGACATCGACAGCCCTGTGGCGAGCTTGACGGTCACCCAGCACTCGCTAAACCAGGCGCTTTTGCCGGACTCCGCCATCACCTTGAGCGGCACGGGAACCAATCGCACGGTGACGCTCAATCCCGTTGCGGGGCAATCGGGCTCGACCGCGATCCAGCTCGTTGTCTCCGATGGCAGCCTTGCCGCCACCAACCAATTCACACTCACAGTCAGGCCCGCCAACCGCGCGCCCACCATCTCGGCAATTCCCGACCAGATCATCGACGAGGACACCTCCACGACTGCCCTGCCCTTCACCATTGGTGATTCGGACTCGCCGGTAAACTCGCTGGTGGTCTCGATCATTTCGTCGAACTCCGCGCTGGTTCCCTCGACTGGCTACGCTCTCAGCGGTTCCGGCGCGAGCCGTTCCTTGGTTATCACCCCGGCGGCCAACCTGTCCGGCACGAATCTGGTGTCGCTGATCGTCTCGGACGGCACGCTTTCCACGACAAACTCGTTCCTGCTCACCGTCCGGCCTGTGAATGACGCGCCCTCCTTCACTCCCGGCTCAAACGTGACCGTCAATGAGGACGCCGGCCCGCAAACGATTGCTGGTTGGGCCACCAACTTGAACCCTGGAGCCCCGGACGAGGCGGGTCAAACCTTGACGTTCCAAGTCACCAACAACCTCCCGGCGCTTTTCGTCGCGCAGCCGGCCGTCAATTCCTCGGGCACGCTGACATTTACCCCGGCCGCCAATGCTTTTGGCGCGGCCACAGTAACTCTTACGTTGCAAGACAACGGTGGAACGGCCAACGGCGGCAAAAGCTCTTCCGCGACTAACACGTTCACCATCACGGTCAATGCCGTTAACGATCCGCCCACCTTGGCCGACCTGAATAACATCGCAATTTTGGAGGACGCGACTGCGGCCACGCTCACATTGACCGGCATTTCCACTGGTGCGCCCAACGAAACCAATCAAACGATCACAGTCACCGCCACCTCGAGCAACCCGGCCATTCTCCCGGCGCCAGGCGTCGCCTACACCAGCCCCGCCGCAACCGCGACACTCTCCTTGCAACCCGCCACCAATGCGACCGGCATTGTGACTGTCACAATCACAGTGAAGGATGACGGCGGAACCGCCAACGGGGGCAGAGACAGCATCACCAAGTCGTTCACTGTCAGGATTGGCGCGGTCGATGATGCCCCCACCATTTCCGCCATCCAGGACCAAGTCACGGACGAAGGAAAGTCAGTCGGGCCATTGTCATTCACCGTGGCTGACATCGACACTCCGGTCGCAAACCTGACGGTTACCGGGCATTCATCAAACCAGACCCTTTTGCCCGACACGGGGATTGTCATTGCCGGGACTGGCGGCAGCCGGGTCGTCACCCTCACTCCGGCGGTTCTGCAATCAGGGCCGACCACGGTCACCCTTGTGGTGTCTGATGGCTCGCTCACCGCCACGAACACCTTCCGCCTTACTGTCAACGCCGTGTCGCACGCTCCCGTGATTTCCGCCATCGCGAACCAAACGACCGACGAGGACACGCCAACCGCGAACATTCCGTTCACGATCACAAGTGTCGGCAAGCCGCTCTCCTCGCTGCTCCTGATCATTTCTTCGGCTAACACCAACCTCGTCCAAGACGCCGGGATCAAGCTGTCCGGCACGGGAACCGATTTCTCCCTGGTCATTCTTCCCACCACCAACCTTTCTGGATCGACCATCATTTCCGTGATCGCGGCGGACGGCGCGCTGGGGAGCACGAACACCTTCACGCTCACCGTCCGTCCGGTCAACGACGCGCCGACCATTTCCGCGATACCCGATCAAGCTGTTGACGAGAACCGCGCCCTGACCGGCGTCACATTTACAATTGGAGATATTGACACACCGGTTAATCAATTGACCGTCACGGCGACTTCGTCCAATTCCCAAGTGATTCCCGACGCGGCCATTACGCTGGGTGGCACCGGCACAAATCGCACCCTCGCGATCAAACCTGTGGATTGCACCACCGGCACAGCCACGATCACCGTTCGTGTCAGCGACGGAGCGCTGAGCGCCACCACCATTTTCGGCGTGACGGTAAAGGCACCGGGGGGGCCGCCCACCATCTCGGCAATCGCCAATCAGTCAATGGACGAGAATACGTCGCTCGATGTTCCGTTTACCTTCGCTTTGACTGTGGACTGCGGCAGGGTTCCTGTAACAGTCGTCTCCAGCGACCTCACCTTGTTCCCGGTTGGCAGCATCACGGTTACCAATGGCGCCACCAACGGAGTACTCACCCTGAAGCCAGCCAAGGACAAGACAGGGTCCGCCACTATTACCGTGCTCCTGGTCGATGACGAAAATGCCTCCAGTTCGCAGTCTTTCGTCGTGACTGTCCTGGCGGTCAACCGTCCGCCCACTATCGCAAGCGTGCCAGACCAAATCGCCAACGAGGACAGTTCGCTCGCGGTCACTTTGAATATCAATGATGCTGACACACCTTTGGCGAGCCTTACGCTTTCCGGGGCTTCATCGAACCCCGCCGTGGTTCCCGTGAGCGGTTTGAAGTTCTCTGGCACGAGCACCAACCGCGTCCTGACCCTCACCCCCGCCGCCGGCCAGACCGGCGTGGCCAACATCACAGTCACCGTGAGCGACGGCTCGCTCGCGGCTAGCACCACTTTTAAAGTCACCGTCGTCGCGCCCAACACGCCACCCGCCATCCTGGCGCCGCCCGCTGGCCGCACTGTGCTCATCGGAACCATCGTGACGCTGGACGTCACCGCGTCCGGCACCGCGCCGTTGCGTTACCAATGGCGTTTCAACGGCGCCAACCTGCCTGACGCGACCAACGCGTCGCTGGTGCTGAACAACGTCCAGGCCGGCAGCGCCGGGCGCTATTCCGTGGTGGTCAGCAATGTTGCCGGCGTCGTCACCAGCGGCGACGCGGTGCTCGTGGTCGGCCGGTTGGGGGCGAAGCTATGGGATCTTGCCACGGGCGGGCAGATACGCTCGTCCCCGGCCTTGGCCACGAACGGCACGGTTTACATCGGCTCGGATGACGGTCGCCTCCATGCGGTCTCTCCCCTCGGCGCAAAGCTCTGGTCGCTCAATCTTGGCGGGCCGGTGGGGTCCTCGCCTGCCGTCGGCGCGGACGGCACCATCTACGTCGGCGCGCAGGATGGCGCGTTGCACGCGGTAAATCCGGACGGCTCTCAAAGATGGAATTATACCGTTGGCAACTTGGTCGAGTCTTCCCCGGCCATCGGCTCGGACGGCACGATCTACGTGGGCACGCACAACAACACATTGGTGGCGGTTACTCCGCAGGGTGATCTTCTGTGGCAGTTTATCACGGGCGGTGTGGTCTATTCCTCCCCGGCCATTGGTGGCGACGGAACCGTCTATTTCGGGAGCTACGACGGCGTCCTCTACGCCGTAAACCCCGATGGATCCCAGAAATGGGGCTATAATGCCGGGACAATCATCACCACCTCGCCGGCCTTGGGCGGGGATGGCACAATCTATTTCGGCGCGGACAGAATCCTTTACGCGCTCCGCTCGGATGGCTCCCTCGCCTGGCGGTTCACTGCCGATAATTCCATTAATTCTTCGCCAGTTCTTGGTGTGGACGGGACGATCTATTTCGGCACGGACACGGGCACTATTTTCGCCCTCACCTCCGCCGGAACGCGGCGCTGGCAATTTGCGACCGGCGCGGCAATTTATTCCACCCCGGCTGCGGGCGACGATGGCACCGTGTACGCCGCCTCATTTGACAACAAGCTCTACGCCATCAACGCCAATGGCGCCAAGCAATGGGAATATGTCGCGGGCGGCGGCTTTTATTCCTCGCCGGTCGTGAGCCCCGACGGAGTGGTTTACCTCGGCTCGTATGACAACAAACTCTACGACATCAAAGGCATCACCGGCTTCGCCAGCAGCGCCTGGCCCGCGTTCCGCCGCGACTTGACTCGTGATGGTCGCGCGCCCGCCATTGTGGCCGCCGCCCCGGAACTTGATCTGCCGGTGATGCAACTGGACGGCGTTCACTTGTCCTTCCCCTCGGTGAGCGGCAAGACCTACGTGCTTCAAGTCTCAACAGATTTGGTGAATTGGACTTTCCTCGCGAACCTCGCCGCTGCCGGACCGCTGACGACCTACACGGATCATGTGACGGCTTCCACCAAGTTGCGGTTCTACCGGATCGTCCAGCAGTAAGCCGGTTTTTCCGTTTGCATCGCGTCGCCATGCGCTACTGTCACGCGCATGGCGATGTTGGACAATCCCGCCCGGGCGGGTTTTCTGCGCGAGTTGACGGACGAGTTTGTGCTGGCCCAAGTGTTGATTCGCCGAACCGGCCCGGGGTTCGAGCTTCGGCACGTCGCGGATCGCGATGCCAGTCATGATCAATTGCGCGTGTTGGATCGCACCAGCCTGCGCAGTCTCTCCCAATTCACCGCTGCCGACGCGTTTCGCCCGTTGAAATCCGCCCCTAATCTGGCCCACGGCTGGTGTTTCGCCGCCACCAACGACGTGGAGTTATGTGACGCGCTCGACGTGCTCTATCCGGGCGCGATTGCCGATTGGTTCGCCGCGTATAAGACTACTCCGGTTCCGGTCGCCAGTTATCGCGAGTTTACCGGGCGGCAGACCGGCATGTATCGAATCACCCAGATGCTCACCGACGAGCAGGTGGATCAAATGGTGGCTGCCGGATGCGACCGCCGGTTTTGTTTGAAACAGAGGTTATGGGAAGCACCGGGATTGCCACTGGACAGCGCAGCCGCCAAGAGCGCCATTCCCTGTCTTGAACCGTGCGCCGTGCTTCTGGAATTTGCGCGCAAAGCCGTGCGTATCGAGCAAGAGGAGCGGCTGGAGGTGACGCTCGCCCCCGAGGAACTGGCCACTATAATCATTGCACTGGAACAGGAGCAATCCGTTGAAACCTGTGGTCGCGAGGGCAATTTTAACGATCCGGCCAATCCGCGGCGCCGGGAGCTTCTATTGGCCAAGCTTCGTCCGCTGGTTGCCCAAGGAACCAAGCCGCCCGCCGGTTGAATTTCTCGCCGACTCTCGAACGACCTTTCATTCCAACTCCGTTCTCGACTTTGACGGGACCAGCATTGATTCAATTCCCACGTGCATCATCTCGCGCAACTTGATCATCGCCATGTCTGGCATCCCTTCACCCAAATGAAGGACTGGCTGGCGCGCGAGCCAATCACCATTGTATCCGGCGATGGGGCCATGCTGCGCGGCACAAATGGGCGGCGTTACCTCGATGCAAACTCGTCCATTTGGACCAATCTTCATGGTCACAAACATCCAAAAATCAACGCCGCCATCCAGCGACAGCTAAAGAAGATCGCCCACTCTTCCACGCTCGGGCTGGCAAACGAACCGGCTTCGCTGTTGGCGGAACGACTCGTCCGCGCGGCAGGCGGACGCGCCGCCAAGGTCTTCTTCTCGGACGACGGCTCGACCGCGATGGAAGTTGCTCTCAAGCTTGCCTACGAGTTTGCCCGGCGCACCGGCCAATCCTCGCGGCCGCGTTTTCTCTCCGTGGGCGGCGCTTACCACGGGGACACTGTCGGCGCGGTGAGTCTCGGGCACATCAACCTTTTTCACCAGGCTTACTCCGGCCTGCTCTTCAAGTCGGACCAAGTGATGTCGCCTTACTGCTATCGCTGCCCCTTCAACCGCGCCAAACCCGAACGCGCCGACGCCCGGACCTATCGGCGCTGCAACTGGGAATGCGTCGGCAAGGTGGAGCAAAAATTTCGGGCGGCCAAGAAACGTGGACGGCCTTACAGCGCGTTTGTCGTCGAGCCGCTGATGCAGGGAGCGGCAGGTATGATCCCGCAACCCCCTGGCTGGTTGCGCCAGACGACTCAAATCGCGAGGGAACATGGGGCGCTCATCGTGGCGGACGAGGTGATGACCGGCTTTGGGCGAACTGGCTTCTCGCCAGAGCCGCCAACCGCAAAAACTGGCGCACTAGCCTGTAATGATTGGTTTGCCTGCCAGCAAGAGGGAGTTGAGCCGGACTTTCAGGCGCTGGCCAAAGGCTTGACCGGTGGTTATCTTCCCATGGCCGCCACGCTGGCCACACAGGCTGTATTCAACGCGTTTCTCGGTGAATACGAGGAGTTCAAAACCTTTTTTCATGGGCACAGCTTCACCGGCAACCAACTCGGAGCCGCCGCCGCGCTGGCCAGCTTGGACATATTGGAATCCCGTTCCAGCATCGCCGCGCGGCAAAAGCTCGAGCTCGCGCTGCGCGAGGCGCTGGCTAGCCTCTGGCAACTGCCGAACGTCGGCGACATCCGCCAAGCCGGCCTGGTCGTTGGTGTCGAGTTGGTCCGGGATTGGCGCACGCGCGAGCAGTTCGATTTGCGGGAGCGGGCTGGCATCCGCGTCTGCGAGGCGATGGCACGGCGCGGCGTGCT
>CAZMLP010000229.1:0-3082 GCA_964566745.1 uncultured Verrucomicrobiota bacterium
CAGTAGAAGCGCGAGTGCAGCCAGGACGCTGCAAAGGGTGGCGAGCATGCGCTCCCGGCTGATACCCCGGTCGCGCATTTCCTTTTGAGTGGTGACGCTCGTGACCGCGACGTCCGGATCGACCTGCGCCACGGCTTGGCGAATCGCGCTGGAAAAGGCTGGCGGTGTCAGCGTGGTGCGCACCGCCAGGCTGGTGATGCCCAGGTTCTTGCTGAGGCTGGGCGTGAGGAACATTTGCCGGTAAGGAAAAAAAGTAACTGGTTGCGGGGCCTTTTTGATGTCGTCGTATTTGGAATCCTTGCACACCCCGACGATTTGCCATTGTTGTCCGAGCGCGCCATAGGTGAGGCCAATGGGATTCACGCCCGGGAGGTAGTTACGCACCAGACTCTCATTCACCACCACCACCTTGGCCGACTCGGCTGTGTCCGCGGAGGTGAATCCACGCCCTTGCAGCACCGGGATGCCCATGGTTGAAAAAAAAGACTCGCTGACCGTCAGGCGGCTGGTCGAAGCGTCAGGGATCTGGCGGCCGCCGATTCCAAATCCTCCACCCCAGGCGCGATTGGCGAGCAGCGGGAATCCGGTGAGCGTGACGGATTGCACGCCGGGCACGGCGGAAACGGCGCTTAGGGCACGGTCATAAAACTGGGAGCCGCGCGTGGTGGCGGCTCCGCTCGATTGGATGTTCAAACCCACCAGGAGAAGTCGGTCCACGTTGAACCCGGCGTCTATGCGGGTGAGATTGACCAGGGTGCGAGCGTAAAGACCGGCCCCGGTGAGCAAGAGCAGGGAGAGGCAAATTTGGGCGGCGACCAGAATCCGTCCGGCGCGAAGCCTGGGCGCGCCCAACGCGCCGCGACTTTTCAGCCCGCCGATTGGATCAATTCGGCTCGCCCGCAAAGAAGGCAACAAACCGGATAGGACTGCGGTAAGGAGCGCGAGGGCAAGGCCAAAAAGCAGAACGGTGAAATCCAAAGAGAAGTCGTAACGCAAACCGGCAGCGGATCCCGCCAGCAGGCGGGAAATGGCGGCGCGGCCCCACAGTGCGATCATAACTCCCACGCCTCCTCCAGCGAGCGCGAGCACGAAACTTTCGGTGAGGGATTGTCGAATGAGGCGCCAGCGTCCCGATCCCAACGCGGCGCGGACCGCGAGTTCATGCTCGCGGGCGGCTCCCCGCGCGAGCGAAAGCCCGGCGAGGTTCGCGCAAGCGACCAGCATGACCAGGCCCACCACGCCGAGCATCAGGCGCAACGGTTTGCCGTAATTATTCCGGTCGCCCGCCGGGCCGCCGCGCCCCGGTTCCACGCGCGTGGAAGGAGCTTTCATAAGCGGAGCCGCCTCTTGCGTGAAGGCGATGTCGAGCGCCGCGCGCAATTGGGTGTCACTCACTCCGGGCTTCATCCGCGCCATCAAATGCACGAACCAGTGAAATGTTTCGTTGATGGGCCGGTAGAGGAACGGCGAGCCAGCCGCCATCGGCACGTAAAACTCCGATGGTTTGCCAGGCGACACACCGGAGAAACCGCGCGGCAAAACGCCAACAATCGTGAACAGGACCCCGCTCAATGTGACTGGCTGGCCGATGACTAAGGGATTGGCATTGAAATGCTTCTCCCACCAGTCGTGAGAAATAACCGCGCTTCGGGCCGTGGTGTAATCCTCGCCCGGCTGCAGCAACCGGCCAACATCGGGTTGGACTTCCAAACCGGCAAAGAAATTATCCGAGACCATTGCGCCGCTGGCGATGAAGGTCTCGCCGCGCACACCGGCCACTGCCTCCTGAATCGGGTAGAAGCCGAAAAGGTCGGCTTGCTTTGCGCTGCGCTCGCGAAGATGCAAGAAAGCCGGATGGGTAAAGCAATCAGCTTCCACCCAACGGTTGCCCTCGACGACCGGGGTCCCCTCAAAGGAGCTCATATTAACATCAGAGCCGGACCACTGCACGACACGAAGCTCTCGTGGATTTGGGACCGGCAGGGAGCGCAACAAAATGGCGTTGGCCAGCGAGAAAACCGCGGTGCTCGAGCCAATGCCCAAGGCGAGGGAAATGATCGCCACAGCGGTAAAGCCGGGACTTTTGATCAATTGGCGCAAGGCGAATTTCAGGTCATGCATGGGGAGTGATGAGTGAAAAGTGGCAAGCGACGAGCCGGCAGGAGGAGATGAAATCCCAATGACGAATCTCCGATGACGAGAAAATCGCCAAATCCAAGGCGCGAAATCGCTCTGGGGCGTGTTCCGTCCGCGACCTTTTGTGCTTGGCGATTGGAATTTCTCTCGTCATTCGGCTTTTGTGATTAGTCATTCCCACATCATTCATTGCGAAGCGCCTCCATCGGGTCCACGTTTGTGGCCCGGTGCGCGGGCGCCCAGCAGGCGAGCAAAGCCACCAAGGCGAAACCCGCCCCCGCTCCCAGCAGTGTCAGCGGATCGGTCGGCTGGACATCGAAGAGAAAAGCTCCCAGGGCGCGTCCCATGATCAGCGCCACCACCACTCCCAAGGCGAGCCCGGTGGCGATCAGCCGTCCGCCCTCACCCAAAATCATACGGAGGATTTCCCGGCGCTGGGCGCCAATTGCGACCCGCACCGCGATTTCCCGGGTGCGCGAGCCCGCGGACAACGATAGCACCCCATAGATTCCAACTAGCGCCAGCACGCTCGCGACCACGGCAAAACCCGCGAGCAGGCGCATGGCAAAGGTTTGCGGCGCAATGGACTCGCCGCGGATGTCTTCCAGGGTCTTGATTCTCTCCACCGCGCAGGTCGGGTCGATCAAGCGCAATTCGTGCCGAATGGCGCCGGCCAGGGCGCGTGGTTCCGCCTCGGTGCGCACCATCAAGTGCTTCGAAAACGGGCTGCTTTGCCAAAAGGAGAAGTAGCACTCAGGCTCGGCCCGCTCCCGGAGCGACTCGGTCCGCATGTTGGCGATGACGCCGATAATCGTGAAGGTCCCGTTGGTGTCGCCGAAGGCGTGAATCTGGCGGCCGAGCGGATTCACGCCGGGAAAATAGCGCGTGACGAGGGCCTCGTTGATGATCGCGACCTTGGGCGCCGTGGAGTTGTCCGAGGAGCGAA
>CAZMLP010000230.1:0-2523 GCA_964566745.1 uncultured Verrucomicrobiota bacterium
CTTGCCGCTTTTTTTTGCCCGGCCAAAGTTGTAAGCCCGGCCAGGTTTCACGCCATTAAAACAAAAAATTAATTGTGGGCCTACGGCTTCGGCCCCGGCCCATTCACAACTTGCGGCGGCGTGACCACCACGGCGCAACTCGCGGCCAGCGACCCGCAGGTCGTCTTTACCCTCATGTTCGGAAGCTTTTTCGGCGACTATGACAGCCCGGATAATCTGTTGCGGGCGGTCCTGGCGTGCCCGAGTTATACATTGACCAGCGCCTGGTCCGCACGGCCCCATTGGATTTGCCACCACATGGGATTGGGCGAGACCATTGGTTTCAGCACTCTTCTTACGGCCAACCAGAGTGCTTATGACTACAACTACGCGGTGGATCATTCACACATCATCTCCACCGCACTTTTGGGAGACCCCACCCTGCGCATGCACGTCGTCGCCCCACCGCGCGCGTTGGCGGTCAATGCAAACGCACTGGGCGGGTTGGACCTTGGCTGGAACCCCTCGCCGGACGCGGTGCTGGGCTATTACGTGTACCGGGCCTCCACCGCCGACGGGCCGTTTACACGGGTTCCCGGCAGCGGACTGGTCACCACAACGTGGTTCAGAGATGCCAGCCCGGCGGCACTGACGGACACGTACATGGTACGGGCAGTGAAGCTGGAGATTGTCAACAGCGGCAGCTACACGAACCTCAGCCAGGGCGTTTTCGGGGCTAAAAACTCCGGGGGCTTGGAGCATGGGGACCAGATCATAGCGAACCGCTCGTTTTATAAGGGCAACGGCTCCGTTCTGATCGTTCACACCAATGGCAACACCCAGGTGCTGGGCAACACTTGGCTCAAAGCCCCCTGCACCGTGGTTCTGGACGCCAACGGGGACATCCTGGTCGCCTGCCAACAATCCAGCAACGGGACCAACGAGAGCGGCATCTTCAAGCTTGACCACAAGCGCCCGTCCGATCCGCCCACGGTGGTTTCTCAAAGCACCAACTTCGCCACCCCGTTTGGCATCGCGCTTGAGCCCGATCAAAATATCCTGGTGGCAGATCTTGATGCCAATGTCACCGGCACCATTTTACGGGTAAACCCGTTCACCGGAACCATCACCACTCTATCCACAGGCGGGAACTTTAACCGGCTTGGCGGAATCACAGTGGCGAACAATGGCGGCAACGAGTCGATCTTCGTCACCGACCAGGGCGATGGAACGCCCGCGAACCCTCCCAGGTTAATCTCGATCGATCCGGCGACTGGCGCACAAACAGTCATCTCCAGCGGCGGGCATTTTGGGAAACCAGCCGGTTTGGTGGTGGATCCCAAGGGCGACACGCCCACCAACATTATCGTGGCAAATGCGGCGACGAACTCCCCGTTGACGAATGGCGTTCTGATTGCCGTGACCACCAATTCTATTTCCGGCGGCTGGACACAATCCATCCTCACGCCGGGCGCCCCTTTCGCTTCTCCGACCGACTTGGCGATTGACCCGGTTTCAGGCGATTATCTGGTCAGCGATGGCCGCCCCGTTCCGCTGGCCTCCGCCAGCAACCAAGGCGTGGGCGCGCTTTACCGGGTGAACAAGCAGAGCTTCAGCATCTCACTGGTGAGCACGAATGGATTCTTCGAGCAACCGCGCGGCATTCTGGTTCAACCCTGAGTCATGGAAAATGAGGCGACAACAAACGGACGGCAATCGCGCGGCAGCGTGAGGTTCTTGTTTGCCCATGACGCTGCGCATGTGGACCGTCGCTCTTGGCCCGCGCTTGCGATGAACAGCAAGGCGGCGGGCTGCCGGCATGCAATTCAAAGCTCGTTCGTCCCGATTGTGTGCCTCGCCATATCGCTCACGAGCCATGCCTCGCAAATCGTGGTGCAAGGAACAAATCTCTTCCAATCCGTCACCGCCTCCTCCGTTCTGACCGATGCCATCGCCATCAGTGCCGGGCGCGATCACTTTCTCGCGCTACAAGGGAACGGAACGGTGGCCGGATTTGGATTCAATGGCAATGGCCAAGCCGCGCCGCCTGCCGACTTGACCGGTGTGGTGGCGATTTCGGCGGGTATTTATGACAGCCTCGCGTTAAAAAGTAACGGAACGGTGGTGGCTTGGGGGTTTGACGGGGAGGGAATGACTCACGTGCCTTCCGGCTTGAATGATGTAATCGCCATCGCCGCCGGAGGCTTTCACAACCTCGCCTTGCGGCGCGACGGAACGGTCACGGGATGGGGCTATAACGCGGCGGGCCGCGCCACTCCCCCGACCGGGTTGGGCAACGTAATTGCCATCACCGCCGGACGCGACCATAGCGCGGCCCTGAGAAATGACGGAACGGTGGTGGCTTGGGGCCAGAACGATCGCGGTCAAACCGATGTTCCGGCTGACTTAACGAACGTGACGGCCATCGCCGCCGGGGACGCCCACACCTTGGCGATCAAGGCGGACGGGACGGTGGCGGCTTGGGGGGCGAATGACCAGGGGCAATGCGATATCCCGGCCGGACTTGGCCGTGTTGTCCAAATC
>CAZMLP010000231.1:0-2137 GCA_964566745.1 uncultured Verrucomicrobiota bacterium
CAGCGCGGCGATCCGCGCCGGTTTCCGGGTCGAGGCGGTTCCGGGCGCGTGCGCGCTGGTCGCGGCGCTGACCGCGAGCGGGCTGCCGACGGAGGAGTTCCATTTCGCGGGTTTCCTGCCGCACAAGCCGGGGCAACGGCGGAAGCGGCTGGAGACGTTAAAATCCGTGGCGGGCACGCTGGTGTTTTATGAGTCACCTTTTCGCATCGAGAAATTGCTGGGCGAGTTGGTGGAGCACTATCCGGAGCGGACGGTTGTGATCGCGCGCGAATTGACCAAGAAATTTGAGGAGTACCTGCGCGGCAAACCCGCGGAGCTGCTGGCGCGAGTACAGGCGAAACCGCTCAAGGGCGAGTGCGTGGTGCTGGTGGGGCCGGCGGATGGGGCGGACATTCCGGGAGATAGCAGCCAGGAACAGTCTGGCCCGGATTCCAAGGAGGAAGAAGGGGAATAATCCGCCGGGATTCGGGCTGTTTCGGTGAGGAATTGCGACGTTTTCGGAAATTGACAAAGCGGCTGACGGGTCAAATGCTCGGGTTAACCCAATTCCGCTCCTATGCGCAGCCAGTCTCGCAACCCCTCCTTGGCATTTACGTTGATTGAATTGCTGGTGGTGGTGGCGATTATCGCGATCCTCGCGGGAATGTTGCTGCCTTCGCTGGCCCGCGCCAAGGAGAGCGCCCGCGCCGCCTCGTGCGTTGGCAACCTGCGCCAGATGGGAGTGGCCGTGATGACTTACACGCTCGATTACGGCGGGCGTTTGCCGTCCTTCACGAACTGGCTTTACGCTCGTCAAGGCGACCTTACCACGGGAACCCTTTACCCTTATTTGAAGTCCAAGCCGACATATCTTTGCCCGACCGAGAGCCGGAAGATGGGCGCCAAAGCGCCGAACACGGGTCAAGCGCAGACGGGCGGCGGCTTCGGGAACACGGGTGGGAATCGTCGCCGCGATTATAGTTACGCGATGAATTGCGGTCTTTGCCACGCGACGGACATTGGCGTCTTTCGCTCGCCCACGCGCACGATGCTTTTCATGGAGGCGGCGCTCGCGACGAACGATTACAGCGGGCAAGTCGGTCCGCAATTCGCGTCCCAGGCCCTCTCGCTCCGGCACAATCTAAAAGGCAATTTGGTGATGGCGGATGCGCATGTGGAGCGGCTGAACAAGGCGCAATACAACACCGTCGAGAAAACAAAGCTTTTCTGGTTTCCCACCGACGACACCACCGGTCCTGGCGGCATGCAAATGGGTTCGGGCTTAAAGTAATCCGTCCCGGGGTCCGCAGTCTCGAATTCTCGTCCGTTTTTTCCGCATTGCCTTGAGCCGTCTTTTAACGCATCGTTTTTCCTGGCAATGGTGTCTGCCTTCCCTCGTCGGGAAAACCGCCTGAATCGTTTTCAGAGCTGATGGCGCCTACCAGCACGGGACAGCCATGTCCTTCATGTGTGGTAGGATTATGCCCGGATCGAGAAACATCTGGTCGCTGGTTTTCGATGGTGATAACCCCCTCGTCGTCGCTTTTACCCGTCGTTTTCCATGAAGCGTTTATTAAATCCCGCCCCTCACGCGGCCAGCGCCGCCCAGTTGCTCAAATGGTGCGCGCTGATCGTGCCTCCCGCCATTCTGGCGGGATCTGCGAGCGCGTTTTTCCTGTGGAGCCTCGACGCGGTGACGAGACTGCGCTGGGCGCATGGATGGTTGCTGTTTCTGCTTCCGTTGGGCGGTTTTGCGGTGGGGGCGTTATACCACTGGTTGGGCAAACGGGCAGAGGGCGGCAATAACCTCATTATGGATGAGATTCACGAGCCGGGCGGCGGCGTTCCCCGGCGCATGGCCCCGCTCGTCTTGGCGGGCACCTTGATCACACACCTTTTTGGCGGGTCGGCAGGACGCGAGGGAACCGCGGTGCAAATGAGCGGCTCCATAGCGGCCTGGTTCGGACGGGTTTTTCGGGTTGGTCCGGCGGACACGCGGATTTTGTTGATGTCCGGGATCGCCGCGGGCTTCGGTTCCGTGTTCGGCACGCCGCTGACGGGGGCGGTGTTCGCCATGGAAGTGCTCACGATTGGGCGGATGCAATATGAGGCCTTGATGCCGGTGCTGATTGCCAGCGTGACGGGCGACCTGGCTTGC
>CAZMLP010000232.1:0-2440 GCA_964566745.1 uncultured Verrucomicrobiota bacterium
AAGCCGATGTTCCCCACCACGGTGCGAATCTTGCGGACGGCGTCCTCGCCGCGGAAGAGAAGCATCATCACGCGCCGACGAAGGCCGGTCTTCGGGTCGGGCGAGAAGTTGGCGACGATGTAGTCGCGCAGCAACTCCTGCACCTTGCGATCCTGCGGATCATTGGCGGAGACGATTGTGGCCGCGTACTCGCGGACCAAGTCAGGTCCGGGCGCGAACATGCGGGCGGCGACGAGCTCCAACCCTGTGCGCGTGATCAAGCGGGCAATGATGCCGCCCGTGCGCGACTTGTGCAGGGAGTGGGGCGTGAGGATGACGTAGGCGAGTTGCTGCGACATAGGGGGGAATGGAAAAATCGACTCACGCCGCCGGTTGGGCGGGATCAGGGGCGGGAACCTCCGCCGCCTTCGGCGCGGACTTGCCACCAAGGATTTTGAACATCACAACACCGCAAGTCGGGCATTTGCCCTTGATCGCCTTGCGACCGTTCTTCATCAATTCCTCGACGGCATCCGCGATTTCTTTTTTGGCTTTGCACTTAACGCAATAACCTTCTGCCATAAAAATCCTGACCTTTCGCCTTCAAGGGCGTTGATCGATGAGCCTAGCTTAAGAGCCGGTCTGGCGGAGCGTCAACAGGTAAAAGGAATTTACGCGCGACATACTATGTTGTAAATGGCTTATAGTGAATAATTTATGACGCAATTTCGCTCCTTGGAGGAGATGGAAAAGAATTTTCAGAAGAAAGAAAAATTACCGTAATACGCGGGCGCGGCACTGGCATCTATTGGTTCTTTGCTGTTTTCAGTGGAATCTCTCGTGGCGAGAACGAGGAAAGACCCCGAACGGCAAAGGGCGCCCGCGCTCCCAAAAAACGACATGTGCCGACGGGACAATCACATTCCGAAAGGAGCTGCCCATTTTCACATTCCACCGAAAATGGCGAAGGAACCATACGTTATTTGCAAAGTGTTGATGTTCAATTTGTTGCTGATTTGAACGGCTTTGTTGAGAAGTCGGAATTTTCAACCATTTGACCTGGCTCGCCTCTGCGCGATGGATCGGGAGCCTGTGGGGTCGCCTTGACTCGCCCGGAACAAGGCTTGAATGACCCTGATTTGGCGCGAATGGCCTACAAAAGCGGCTGGCGGAAGCCCGGTTTTGTCCGGTTGCACCATTTGACCGCCCATACCTCAGGGCTTCCGCCCCGAGGGATTAGCGATGATGTCCACCGCCCATGGAGTGGCCGCCAAAACCGCCCGGACGTCCACCGAACCCGACATGGCCACCGATATAACCGTGCCCCCCGGCAAAACCGCCGCCATAATGGCCGGCAAAGCCCGGGCGATAAGGCGCGCCGTGATAGTAGCCGCCATGGTACCCGTATCCGTAATGATATCCGCCCCGGTAGTAAGGATAACGCCAGGAGGAATAGTAGTATGGCCAGCCAAATCCAACGCCCACGCTGAAACCGTAATTGTAGTAGGGGTAGCCCGAATAGACATAGGACGGTGAGTCGTAAATATAGACCGGCTGGGTGACGGTGGTGACCGGCGGGACGCTGGCGATCACGTTGGCCGTTTGATCGGGCTGGGTGATGATAGTCGGCGCGGCGGTGGCGGGCATCGGCACCTGGCCCTGGCCCTGCGCCTGGCTGGCTTGAACCGCCTGCGCGCGCAGCACCGCGCCGCGCTTGATCAAGGTGGTGATCAATTCCGGCGGGACGCCCTGACTGTGCAAATAAATGATTTCATCGGTCGTGGGGTAGTAGGCGCTCGGGGAGCTTTCGATGAAGCTCTTGATCACGCCGGCATCCACGCCGGTTTTGCTCAAGCGGACAATTTCCGCCGAGGTGGAGGAAATTCCAATGGAGCCTGGCGGGGGCGTTTGGGAAGCGGGGCCGACCGTCTGGGATTGAGCGACCGGAGGAACGGGCGTCGTCGGAACCGGAACGGCATTGGTCGTTTGCGCCTCAAGGGCGTTGACCGATGAATTTCCCAAAGTCGCCGCGAGCAGCGACACACAAACCAAAGCGAGCGTTTTCATACTCATCTGATTAGACTCAGCGTAGCCCTGCACAATTCATTTCACAAGTCCCGCGCCAATTCGACCGGAGTGGCTGGTGATTGTCACGATGGGTGGCTGTTCCTGGCGATCGCGAATTCAGGTGATGTCGTTGGCGGTGAGCGGGTTGGAGGTTTTTTCGGTCCTTGTGGAAAATGTTCCCGTTTTCCGATTGGACCGGTGACAAAACTTATCGGCTGAAAAACGCGCTACTTCCGTTTGGCCGATGGCTGCAAGGGGGAAAACATTGACCCGGCATTACGCGGCTTTTTTTTATCCCCGTGCCACGGGATGACTTCCTTGCGCCGACGGGGCGGGGCTGATACGTTGGCTGGCCGAGGGCATCGGTAGCTCAATTGGATAGAGCTTCTGACTT
>CAZMLP010000233.1:0-3074 GCA_964566745.1 uncultured Verrucomicrobiota bacterium
GAGACCGCGACCCCGAAGCCCGCGAATGTCGCGATCTACCAGGAATTGCAGGCGTTGCAGGACGATTTATCCCGCTCCTTGCGCGGGGCCTTTGAGCTGCACCGCAAGTTCGTCTCGCGGTGAGATAAAAATCGGAACGCGCGACCGGGCTTGAGCGGGCACAGACGGTTCGCCGCTCGGAGAGCTGCCATGGAACCGTCGTCACCCCGGCATCTGGTTTTGGCGGGAGGCGGGCATGCCCATGTCGAAGTGCTTCGCCGGCTCGCGCGAAAGCCGTTGCCAAACGCCCGCGTCACGCTCATCAGCCCGGACGCCTCCACGCCTTACTCCGGGATGATTCCCGGATACCTCGCCGGCCACCACACGTTTGCGGAGGCGCATCTCGATGTCCAAAGGCTCGCGCGTGCCGCAAACGCGGATTTTGTGGAAGCGCGAATCACCGGGCTTGATCTCGCGCGTCGCCAGGTGTTGTGCGCCGGACACGCGCCCATTTCCTTTGATCTTCTCTCCCTGAACACCGGCTCGACTCCGCGACTTCGCGATGTTCCTGGCGCCGCCGAGCACGCCTTGCCAGTGAAGCCGATTGCCAGTTTTGTCGCGGGGTGGGAACGGGTCGTCGAACGCCTTCCTCGTGCCACGAGTCAACCCTTTCGCGTCGCGGTGGTGGGCGGCGGCGCGGGCGGGTTGGAATTGACGCTCGCGTTGCAGTATCGATCACAACAAAACTCCGGGGCGCGGAATCAATCATCTCCCGTCATGGAGTTTTCCATCGTCACGGAATCGCCGGAAATCGTGCCCTCCCACAATTTCCGCACGCGAAAGAAATTTGCACGCATCCTCGCGGCGCGGGGCGTTGCGACGCGCTTGCGGCATCGCGCGGTCGCGGTCGAGCCAGGCCGGCTGCGTTGTGATCCCGGTGGAATGATCGAGGCCGATTGTTTTATCTGGGCCACCAACGCCGCCGCGCCGGAATGGATTTACGAGTCAGGGTTGCAAACCGACGCCGGTGGATTTGTGACGGTGAGCGACACGCTGCAATCCGTGTCGCACCCGTTTGTGTTTGCCGCGGGCGATGTCGCGACTGCGTTGAATCATCCGCGCCCGAAGGCCGGCGTTTTCGCCGTGCGCCAAGGCCCCCCGCTCGCGGAGAATCTGGGGCGTGTGTGGCTGGGCGAGCCTCCGCGCCCGTTTGTGCCACAACGCGAATTCCTCAGCATTATCAGCACCGGGAACCAATACGCGGTCGCGTCGCGTGGCAATTGGGCGGTGGAGGGAGCGTGGGTCTGGCGGCTCAAGGACTGGATCGACCGCCGCTGGATGCGCCGGTATCAATGACTTGAAACGCGGCGCGCGGAGCGCTGCTCCAAAGGGCAACGATCAAAACTGCCAAACGTGAAATCATCCTCATAAAGCCAAAATCGAAGACTGCGAATAACCGTCTCTCCAGCGAGACCGGTGACAGGAACTAGGCGGATTTTCGCGCCGTTTGTGAAACGCGTCAAGGGGCCGCCATCATTTGTCAGTCTTTGATCCACTCGCTGCGGACCTCATAACTCCCTGGATCGAATCGGGCATCGTAAGGGTTCCTCGACAAAATAAAGGATATCGTTTGTATCGTGCGCGTGAAAAATCCGGCATTGGGCTTGAGGTAAAGCGCGATCCTCCATGACAACCCGTTCGTGGGAGCGGAAACGACGACCGTCTCGCGGCCTTTGGCGTCGAGAACGCGGCCGCGGGAAAACCAGCGTCCCATTTGGTTTGGATCTCCTTTGGGCGTTTGCAACTCCACCTTGTAATCCGCCTGCCGCAGAAGGTGAGATGAACTGAGATTGCTCACGGCAAAGGTGGCGAATCGAGTCCCGGCGGCGTCATTCGTGCAGGCGAGGTAAGTGACCGACGCCCGCGGTTTTTCTGCCGGATGCCGGAATGCCACACAGATGATCACGACCATGCCGAGGGCGAACAAGCCGGCAATGAAAAGGGTTCGCTTGCGCATGCGCGCGGTGGCTAACGGGCTGCCAAGGTTGAGGAGCCGGATCGTAATTGCACGCCGGATATCACCCAGGCGTCACGGCAAATTGGTTAATCACGCGAGCCGCCAGTCACTCGACCGCCGGAAATTTCCTCCGCTTCTCGTGGCGCCGGGGAAACCACGATCCAGCAAACGGAGTATACCACCAGCAACCAGGAAACCGGCAGCGCCCGCAACCAATTGGTGTGTAGAACCTGCTCGAGCACCTCACGAACAAATTCGCCGCCGGAGAATTCCACAAATCCCAGCCAGCACCCGGCGAGGGTCATGCCGAACAACACCGCCGGTCGGACCCATGGACGCGGGCCCGGTTTTGGCAGAGCCCCGGTCACGCGGCGGGCGAACTCATCCAGCGGAACGGCGGCGGCGTCCCCGCGCATCAGTTCGCTCAACCCGTGATCCAACTCGTCGGGAGTCATGTTATCGGAGTGCTTTATCGGCGGTTTGAAAATAGCGCAATAACCGTTCCTTGCCACGTAAAATATGGGTTTTCACGGTGGCCGCGGGACATTGCATGACCACCGCCGCCTCCTCGCGCGTCAACCCCTGCTGGTAGCAAAGCGTGATCGCGGCCCGCTGCTCCGCGCTCAACCGCGCCAATGCCTCGCCCAACTCCTGCCGCAACTCCGCCGACCCGGGTTCCGGCGCGGCGGGCAGCGACTCGACCATCGCATCGTCCAGTTCGACGAACTCGCGGCGCTTCCGGGCGTCGGCGCGAAAGCAGTTATACGCTATGCTGAAAAGCCATGTGGCAAACCGGCCCTCGTGCCGGAAAGTTTTTAGCTGCCGGTGCGCCGCGAGGAATGTCTCTTGGGCGAGATCGTCCCCCCGCGCGTGGTCGCCGTTCGCGAGGCGGCGCAGCCAGGCGCGCAGCGGGGCCTGATGGCGCGCCACCAATTGCCCAAACGCCTCGTGGTCATCGGCCACAAGCGCGCGGGCGATCAATTCGGCGTCGGACAAACTCACAAGCGCGCGTGGTTATTGCGCGGACTTTTTGCGATCCATCACCGCGAGGGCCAGGTACCCAGCGCCAATGAAGAGG
>CAZMLP010000234.1:0-9222 GCA_964566745.1 uncultured Verrucomicrobiota bacterium
TGCCGGCCTGCATCAGGGCTATCACCATCGAGTAAGGCTCCTCGCCAGTGGAACAGGGGATGCTCAACAGGCGCAGGACCTTGTGGGGCATGGCCAGGCTTTTCTCGAAAGCCAGTTTGCGCAGCGTGGCAAAGGCCTCGACATCCCGGAAAAACCACGTCTCCGGCACCACGACCGTCTCAATCAAGTCCTGCAACTCCTCGGCCGAGGCCTGGACCATGTCCCAATAGGCGCGCGGCTCGGTCACGCCCAGCGTGTTCATGCGAATCCGGACGGCCCGCTCAATGGACGACGAGCCGATCGAGCCCGGATCAAGCCCGATGGCGCGCTGGAGCAAGTTTTCGAACTCGGCTTGGTTCATGTTTTCGCGGGCCAGACCAAAAGCATCGGACTAACAGGCGGCTAACCGGGCAACGGTTCCTGGAAAAGGAGGTTTTGCACCGGATCGGGCAGCAACTGGTTCACTTCCACCCACTGGATCATGCCACGCTCATCCGCCACCACCGGCCCCAGATACGGCGCGTTTTCCGGGCGAATTCCCGTGGAGGCAAAGTCGCCCGGGTCACGGCGCAACATTTGCGTCGCCTGCTCGGCGATCAAGCCCAGCACGCGGCGCGAGCCACCGCTGTCGATATAATTGACCAAAATGATCCGCGTGCTCAACCGTGCCGCCGCCGGCCGGCCGGTGGCCAGCTCGTTCAAGTCGATAACGGGCACGGGCGCGCCGCGATAATTCAAGGCGCCCGCAATGCCCGCCGGGGCCCGTGGAATGCGCTTGATCGAAACCAGCGGCAGCACTTCCACCACTTGCGCGGCCTCGAGCGCGTAACGGTCCCCGCCGAGTTGGAACAGGAGAAACAACATGCCAGTGAACTCAACCGCGCAACTTGAAGCGCGAAACGCCGTTGCGCAAGCCGCTCGCCGCCTCGTTTAATTGCTCGATGGCCACATTCGACTGCCGGAGCGACTCCGCCGTCTGCTGCGCCGCCTCGCTCAGTTGCGAGAGCGCCTCGCTAATCTGCTGGGCGCCCGTGGCCTGCGCCTCCATGCCCTGGTTCACTGACTCGAAGCGCGGCGTGAGCGCCTGGACCTGGTGGATGATCTGGGTCAACTGGCCGCTAACGGTTTGCACTTCATGCACACCCCGCCGGACTTCCTCGGAGAATTTGTCCATTCCCATCACCCCGGCGGAGACGGCGGATTGCATTTCCTTCACCATTTGCTCGATATCGTAGCTCGCGACGGCGGTCTGGTCCGCCAGACGGCGAATCTCGGTGGCCACCACGGCGAAACCGCGCCCATATTCTCCCGCCTTCTCGGCCTCGATGGCGGCATTCAGTGAAAGAAGGTTGGTCTGGTCCGCCACCTTGGTGATGGTGGTGACGACCTGGTTAATGTTCCCGGCCTTCTCGTTGAGGACCGCGAGCTTCGCGTTGATTGACGCGGCCGCCTCCATGACCTGGCGCATCGTCTCCTCCATGCGCGACAAACCGGCCTGGCCGCTGCCCGCCAGCCCGCCGGTTTGGGTGGCGACCTCGGCGACGTCATGCACGGTCTTGAGCAGTTCCTTGGAGGTGATGGAAATCTCGCGCGAGGTGGCGCCAATCTCGGTGGTTGTGGCGGCGATTTCGGACGACGTGGCCTGTTGTTGCTTGGCGGTCGCGGCGATCTCGGTGACCGAGGTGTTAACCTGGATGCCCGAGCGCTGCACCTGACCAATCAACCCCGAAAGCTGCTGCTGCATCTCTATCAGGGCGTTGTTCACCACATCCGATTCGGACTGGGAGCGGATCGCGCTGGTCAGGTCGCCCGAGGCGATTTGTTTGGTGGCCTTGGCAGTCTCCTGCAGTGCCGCGATCATGCGACGAAAGGCCGCGGCCAGCAATCCCACCTCGTCCCGGCGGACGCCCACATTCAAGGTGGCGTTCAACTCGCCAATCGCGATTTTTTCCGCCGCTCCGGTGATCTCCGCCAGCGGTTGCGCGATGTTTTGCGTGATGACCAAGCCCACAATGAACATGACCACGACCGCGGTGAGCGCGCCGTAAACAATGAAATTCGTGGTGTGGCTCAGGATGCGCGCCGCCTCGTCACTGCGCTGTTTCGACAGACGCTCCTCGGTGGTGTTCATGCCATCGATCAGCGAGCGAATCTCATCCATCGTCTTCTTTCCCCGGCCCGAGGTGACGATGGCCATGGCGGCCTCCAACCCCTGGTCCCGGCGCAGACGGATGGTCTCCTGCATCTCCGCAAATCTTTCGCGAACCTTCACCTCCAACTCGTCCAGCCTGGCCTGCTCGACCGGGCTGTCCCGCGTCAAGTCCCGCAAGGCGCGCAACTCTTTGGCATACGAGTTCGTGGCGCTTGCGTAGGGGGCGAGGTAAGACTCCAGGCCGGTGAGGAGGAAGCCACGTTGGCCGGTTTCCCCGTCGGTCAGCGCCACTTGGAGCTCGTCCAATTGTCCCAACACTTGCAGGGAATGCTGGCGCCACTGGGCGGACTCCACCAATTGCGTGGTGCCGCGGTAAGAGACGACGCCGACGAAGATCAAGGCGGCCAGGGCGAGAGCGTAGCCAAGCGCAATTTTGATTCCGATGGACCATTTCATAAGTCTCGTTGCCGGGGACGCGCCAGCACCGGCGGGGCGGAAGGCCTCGCCGTGACGACGATTTCCTAATCAACGCCGTCATCCCGCGACCGTTCGCAACCAAGCCAACTTACCAGACTTTGCCGGGCGGGGGCGACTAAATTCCTCCGCCTGAGCAGTCTGCGTGCCTCTCTCTGTTCCGGGAACCTGCCAGGAGTAAATTTTCCCTCGCCCGGGAACCCGCAACCCGATGTCTTTTTCCACCGATTCCTTTGAGAACCTCCCGGCAGGCCGGCATTGCCAAAGGGCTTGGCCTGTGGAAGGTTCTCTTCGTCTTCGCGGGGGGGGCTTTATCACTCCCGGCACGGAACATGCGGTCTCCGATACTCCCAATGAAACGCCCGAGGCATTCCGGCCTGCTCGTCCTTTCCGCGGGCAAGGCGGCGGCGTTTTCCCTGATTGAGTTGCTCGTGGTCATCGCGATCATCCTGATTCTGGCCGCGCTGCTGTTTCCGAGCCTTTCCTCGGCCAAAGCGAGCGCCCGCCGAATCGAATGCCTGTCCAACGTCCGCCAGCTAGGCCAGGCGTGGGCGCTTTACTCCACCGATCACGACGACCGCATGGTGGAAAACGGCTATGCCACGGGCAAATACTTGGACACCACCAAGCTTTGGGTTTTGGGCGCCGCCCATGATCCCAAGGGGGATTACAAAGCCGCCATGACCAACGTCGATTTCCTCCTCGATCCGAAACGCGCGTCGTTCGCGGACTACATCAAGACCGCCCGCGTTTACAAATGCCCGGCCGACAACCGGCCCATTCCCGTGGACGGCGTGACGTATCACAACCAGCGTGATTACGCCCTCAACTCTTATTTGGGCTGGGGCGGACCGTACGAGTCTTACAACAGCCAGCGCTATTGGACCTTTTACAAGACCGTTGATCTCGCGCACGGTTCCCCGGCGGATATACTCCAATTTGTGGATTCAAACCCTTATTCGATTTGCCATTCAGCCTTCGTGATCCGCCTCAGTTACGACGACGGGCAATACTATCACAAGCCCTCTGCCGAGCATCAACGGGCCGGCACCATGACCTTCACTGACGGTCACGCCGAGGCGCGCAAATGGAAGGCCCCCA
Source organism: uncultured Verrucomicrobiota bacterium (assembly GCA_964566745.1). Classification (GTDB taxonomy): domain Bacteria; phylum Verrucomicrobiota; class Verrucomicrobiia; order Limisphaerales; family CAZMLP01; genus CAZMLP01. The sequence goes on from CAZMLP010000234.1 coordinate 3,728, forward strand.
CCACCTATGACCCGGCGAGCAACCCGTTTCATGATCATTTTGACTACCAGCCGGGCAACCCGGATTTGGAATGGTTGAAAAAGCACGGCTCGGTCTTGAAAGAGAGCCCGCCAAGCAACCCTTAGCCAACGGTGAAGCGATTGCGATTCCCAGTGGCGCTGACCATTGCCGGCTCGGATAGCGGCGGCGGCGCGGGCATCCAGGCGGATCTCAAAACATTCGCCGCGCTGGGTGTGCACGGGACCTGCGCCATTACCTCCCTCACCGCGCAGAACCCCCGGGGCGTCGCCGCCGTTCAAATGACGCGTCCCGCGCTCGTGCGTGAACAGATCACGGCCGTGTTTGCGGAATTGCCGCCGCGCGCGGTCAAGACCGGACTCCTCGGGTCCGCCGCGGTCATTCGGGAGGTGGCGATGTGGTTTCGCAAGGGACAGCCGCCGCCGCTGGTCGTGGACCCGGTTATGATTTCCACCAGCGGCCATAAATTGTTGCCCTCCACTGCCGCCCGGGCGCTTTGTCAGGAATTGCTTCCGCTGGCCGCGTTGGTGACGCCCAACCTTGACGAGGCCGGCTGGTTGTTGGGGAAACCGCTCGCGACCGTCGAGGACCTTCGCGCGGCGGCGCGGGCAATTCATGAAAGGTTTGGTTGCGCGGTCCTGATGAAAGGGGGGCATTTGCAAGGTCTCGCCGAGGCGGTGGACATCTTTTGGGATGGCCGGGTCGAGTTGCTGTTGAGCGCGCCGTTTGTGCGAGGCGTCAAGACACACGGCACCGGTTGCACCTATTCCGCGGCCATTACGGCGCAGTTGGCACTGGGTCGCCCCCTCCCGGAGGCTGTCGCAAAAGCCAAGGAATATGTCACGCGCGCCATCGCCACCAGCGTTCGCGCGGGCCGCCATGATGTTTTGAACTGGCTGAGCCAGGGTTAATCCTGTTTTGCCGCGTCAAATCGGCTTTCGTCATTCTTCGGCCAGGTTGTAACCTTCCTTCCCCGGTTCGTGTCATTACCGCTGAACACGTCCGGCGATTTTGTCGGATTTTTGCCCGTTTTACCCGTGCCACTTTGTCCGGGGAAAACTATCGTAAGAAGACGCGGGCAGTGGCAGGCTCAAACCGTTCCTCACGCGTGTTGTTTGTTTTGCAGACTGACGGCGGATAATTATGGCGACCAAAAAATCTGGCGGATTGAAGTGGGCGTTTTTTCTGCTCGTGCTGGCGGCCGTCGGCGGGGGCGGTTATTACCATTACCAACACCCCAAGGAAGCCGCGCCCGATTATCGCGCCATGCCGGTCACGGTGGGTGACATTATCCAGGCGGTGACGGCCAACGGACAGATCAACCCCGTCACCAACGTCCAGGTCGGCAGCCAGGTTTCCGGCATCATCCGAACCATCTCGGTGGACTTCAACTCGAAGGTGAAGGAGGGCGACCTGATCGCCGAGATTGACCCCAGCACTTTCGAGGCGAATGTCACCCAGGCCGAGGGCGAGTTGATGAGCTCGAAGGCGCAGGAGGAATTGAACCAGGTCAATTACGACCGCGCCAAGGATCTCTTCGCCGCCAAGTTGATCGCAAAAGCGGACTACGACAAAGCGATTGCGGATCTCCACCAGTCCCAAGCGATGGTGAAAATCCAGCAAGCCTCCCTGGACCGTTCGAAAATCGATCTTTCCCGCACGAAAATTTACGCGCCCATCAGCGGCGTGGTCATCTCGCGCAACGTCGATATTGGCCAGACGGTGGCATCGAGTTTCAACACCCCCACGCTGTTCCTGATTGCCAACGACCTGACCAAGATGCAGATCGACGCGATGGTCTCGGAGGCGGACGTCGGCGGCACCGAGGTCGGCCAGCGCGTGACCTTTCAGGTCGAGGCTTTTCCGGGCCGGCAGTTTCGCGGGGAGGTCAAGCAAGTCCGGTTCGTGCCCACGACGAACCAGAACGTCGTCACTTATGACACCGTCGTGCAGGTCGCCAATGACGATCTGAAATTGCGCCCCGGCATGACCGCGAACGTCTCGATCATCACGGCCCAAAAGCGTGGCGTGTTGCGTGTTCCAAACGCGGCCTTTCGCTATCGCCCGGTGGAGAAAATCGACACGAAGCCGGGGGGTGGCGGCTCTTCCACAAACAAATCGATGGCCGCCACGAGCGGCACGAACCATCCTTCCGGCGCTCCGGCGGCGGCTGGCGGCGATGGAGGTTCCGCTGGCGACGGGCGGCCCAGCCGCGAGGAGATGCGCAAGCGCTTCGAGAGCATGACACCCGAGCAACGCGAGGCCTTCCGGCAGCAACGCATGGCGGGTGGTGGATTCGGCGGCATGGGCGGGTTTGGCGGGGGACGCTCCGACGCGCCTTCCACCCGCACTGTTTATGTGCTCGAAAAAGCGAAGGGTCCCGACGGCAAGGAGAAGGGCAGGGCCAAGGCGGTGACCATCAAGACGGGCATCAGTGACGGCACCAACACCGAGGTGATCGAGGGATTGAAAGAGGGGGACGAGGTGATCACGGGTTTGAACACGCCCGGGGCGACGGCCGGACCCCAAGGCGGCGCGCCGCAAAATCCATTTGGCCCGCGCCGGTTTTAACAGCGCGGCCATGCATCCTGTCATCCAGCTCGAGCATCTTTGCAAGACGTACCACACTGGCGAGGTGGACGTCCACGCGGTCCGGGATGTCTCGTTGACGATCCAGCCGGGCGAGTTCGTGGCGATCATGGGAGCGAGCGGCTCGGGCAAATCGACCATGATGAACACCCTCGGCTGCCTCGACCGGCCCACCAGCGGGAAGTATTTGCTCGACGGGGTGAACGTCTCGGAACTGGACCGCGACGAGTTGGCGGAAATCCGCAACCAGAAGATCGGGTTCGTTTTTCAAGGGTTCAACCTGCTCTCCCGCACCTCCGCGCTGGAGAACATCGAGCTGCCGCTGTTCTACCAGCGTAACAATCTTTCCGGCCGGAAGCGGCATGAAAAGGCCATGCATGCCCTCTCGCTGGTGGGCCTCGCGCAACGCGCGGACCATCACCCCAACCAGCTCTCGGGCGGCCAGCAGCAACGGGTCGCCATCGCCCGCGCGCTGGTGAACGATCCCGCCCTGCTCCTCGCGGACGAGCCGACCGGCAATCTCGACACGCAGACAAGCATTGAGATCATGGGCGTGTTCCAAAAATTGAACGAGCAGGGCATCACCATCGTGATGGTCACGCACGAGCTCGACATCGCCCGTTTTAACAAGCGCATGGTGGTGATGCGCGACGGCAGGGTCGTGACCGACCAGGCGGTGGCGGATCGTCTCTCCGCCGAGTCCGAATTGGCCGCTCTCCGGCAGGCGCAACAAGCGGTGAAGCTCTCATGATGCGACTTTTGGCCACCTTTTGGATCGCCCTCCGCGCGTTGCGGCGCAACACGATGCGGACGATTCTCACCATGCTCGGCATCATCATCGGCGTGGGCGCGGTGATCGCCATGGTCAGCATTGGCAACGGGGCCAAGGCGCAGATCGAGGCGCAAATCGCGAGCCTCGGCCAGAACGTCATTCTCATCATGACGGGCAACGCCAGCCGCGGGGGGTTCCGCATGGGCTTCGGCAGCGCCGGCACACTCACCAAGGAGGACTACGAGGCGATCCGCGCCGAGGTCCGCAATGTCAATGGCGCCAGTCCCGAGGTGAACACCTTCGCGCAAGTGGCGGCGGGCAACCAGAACAGCAATGTGCAGATCAAAGGCGTGGGCGCGGACTATATTGACGTGCGGGCCTGGGAACTGGTTAGCGGCAACAATATCACCGACACCGATGTGCGCAACTCGGCGAAAGTCGCGCTGATTGGCAAAACCACGGCCACCACGCTGTACGGCGATGAGGACCCCATTGGAAAGATCATCCGTATCAAGAACGCGCCGTTCGTGATTGTGGGGGCGCTGGCGCCCAAGGGAATGTCCATGATGGGCGGCGACCAGGATGACGTGGTGTTGGTGCCTTACACGAGCGCGATGAAACGCCTCATGGGCCAGAACAACTTCCGCTCGATTTTCGTGCAGGCGGCCACCGCCGAGGTTTTTCCCGAGGTGCAGAGCGAGATCACCGAATTGCTCCGCCAAAGGCACAAAATTGGTGACGGCCGGGAGGACGATTTTATGGTGCAATCACAACAGGAGATTTCTGATCGCGTGAGCGCCACGACCAAAACCATGACGATGCTGCTTGGTTCGATTGCCGGTGTGTCCCTGTTGGTGGGGGGCATCGGCATCATGAACATCATGCTGGTGAGCGTGACCGAGCGGACCCGCGAGATCGGCATTCGCATGTCCGTCGGCGCGAAAGGTCATGACATCCTGATGCAATTCCTCATCGAGGCGGTGACGTTGAGCGTCATCGGCGGGTCGATTGGCATCGCAATGGGTGTGGGAATTTCCCAACTGCTGGCCAAACAGATGAACTGGCCGGCGCTCACCTCGATGAGCTCCATCATCATTGCTTTTTGTTTCAGTGGGGCGGTGGGAATTTTCTTCGGCTTTTATCCCGCGCAAAAAGCCTCCCGGCTCGATCCCATCGACGCCTTGCGGTACGAGTAGAGCGGATGCTTGGTGGGGCGGGTTTCACCGTAACCCGCCCGCTACGGACATGTTCACGCTCACACGTTTGCGAGGCGCCCCGTCGAGTCACCGAAGCGCTCCTGGCCTTGGACGCCCATGCGGTCCGCCATGGTCAGGAACAAATTCGACATCGGTTTCGCGCCGTGCTTGAGGTAACGGCCCGTCGTCAGCGTCCCGCCTCCCGCGCCGGCCAGCAAAATGGAAAGATTGTTGTGCGAGTGACGGTTGCCATCCGCGTTGCCGCCGCCGTACACAATCATCGAGTTGTGCAGGAGCGACTGGCCATCAACATCCTTGGTGGCCTCGAGCTTTTGCAGGAACTTGGAGAATTGTTGCACGTACCAGCGGTCGATTTTCTCGATCTTTTCGATCTTCTCCTGCTTCTCCTGATGGTGCGAGAGATCGTGATGCCCCTCGGAAACGCCCACCTCTGTGAACGAGCGGTTGCTGCCGTCATGCGCCAGCAGCATGGTCGCCACGCGCGTCGAATCCGTCTGGAAAGCCAGCACCATCATGTCATACATCAACTGCACATATTCCTCGTGGTCCATCGGCACGCCGTTCGGCGTTTCCACGCCGGGATCGATCACCTTGCCCAGTCGTTCCGCGCGGTCGATGCGGGTCTCCAATTCGCGCACGCCGGTGAGATACTGGTCGAGCTTCGCCTTGTCACTCGCGGCCAGCCGCCGTTGCATTCCGCGCGCGTCCTCCATCACAAAATCCAGCACCGAGCGCTGCTCTTGCTGGCGGCGTTTCAAGTTCGCCGCGCGTTGACCGTGCGATCCGCTGCCAAACATCCGCTCGAACACAAGACGCGGATTGAACTCTGGCGTCATGGGGGTCGTTGGCGAGCTCCAGGAAAGGTTGTATTGATACGCGCAGGAGTAACCGGAGTCGCA